>JAUYKX010000292.1 GCA_030699055.1 Candidatus Nanopelagicales bacterium | reverse complement strand
CCGTGCCGCCAATCGCGCCAAGATCACCGCCCTCAGAGGCGGTTGCCCTCATAGCCGGGGTGTGGTTGAACAGGTCGATGAAGAACCCGATGTCATGGCGCTGGTGGGCCAGGCTGAACGCCCGGTCCCGTAGTTCCTCATAGGGAAGATCTTCGTAGGACACGCAGGCAGCCTACCGGCCAGCCGTAGCGTTCGGCGGGCGGACGGCATAGGCCCAATGGGTGGACTCGGCCTCATCGTCACCATCCCCGGAGTCGCCTTCCGCCCCCTCGGGCTGATCGGGAAGTCGACAGATTCGTTCCAACCACAGCGCGGCTGCCACGAGCAGCACCGAGGCGACGACTGCCGCTGCCGCCACGACCACCCGCTCCCGAGGTGCTTCAACGGACCAGGAGGGCAAGAAAGCCACCGCCACCCCCAGGTAGAAGCCTCCGACCAGCGCCCCGGTGCGCGAAGCCGCCATCGCCAAAGCCGCAGTTCGGGCGGCAACGAACGGCGATACCGGCCTGATGCTCTCTTTCCGGCTTACCCGCTGGCCCGACCCCTGGACCGACCGCTGGTTCAACTGCGGGCGTAGCCGCGGGCGCAACAACAGGGCCCAGATGAACAGGGAAAGGGCGATAACGGCCAAAGCCGTGGGTGCCGACCTGGGAACGGGCAAAGAAATTCCGGCGAGAGCGTTGACCAGTCCGACCACGCACCAGCCCACGACCGCCGCAGACAAGGCGAGAGCAGCCAAGAGACCCGGTCGAGTGGGGACCATTAACTCAGCGTATGCCCGGCTGCCACCCATTGGGCCAGCGCCTCGGCCACAGTTAGGCCAATCCCTGGGATCAGGTATTCAGGGTCAACCTGGGCCCACGGCCGCAGAACGAACCCGCGCTCAAGCGCGCGGGGGTGAGGAAGCCGTAGATCCGAATCATCGATGATCCGATCACCGTAGGCCAGCAGATCAACGTCGAGAACCCTTGGGCCCCATCTGACCTCCCGCGAGCGATCGCGTCCGGCGATCCGTTCGGCGTCCTGGCCCACGACGAGCAGCGACCGCGGATCGATCACGGTCTCCACCACCATGACGGCATTGAGATACGACGGCTGGGGCGGGCCTCCCACGGGATCCGTTTCGACGGTGTCGCTCACGATCCGGACCAGACAACCAGCCTCCCGGGCAAATCGATCCACCGCGAGATCCAAGAAGGCCTGGCGATCGCCCAGATTGGAGCCCAGCCCGATGGCCGCCCGCGTCCAGCCGCAGTTCATCGCGGGGGTCACTGCGGGGGTCATCGCGAGCGCCGAATCGCCACGGAGACATCGGAGAACATGACCGGCATGGGAGCTTCCGGCTTGTGGACCACCACGTCCACCAATCGGACCCCAGGCAAGGTCAACAGGTCGCCGGCAATCGCCTCGGCCAACGCCTCGACAAGTTGGAACGGTTGGCCGGAAACGCGGTCGGTGACCATCAAAGCCACCCGCGAATAGTCAATGGTCAAATCCAGGTCATCGGCGACGGCCGCTGGTCCGGTGTCCGTCCGCAGGGCGACATCGACGACGAAACGCTGGCCCGCCTCACGCTCAGCCGGCAGCACCCCGTGATGCCCGATGCACTCGATTCCGGTCAGGGCGATTCGATCGAGCTCGGGGCTGCCATTTGCCTGCCGCCAGGCCGATCCAATCTGAACCGCGACGGCATTGCCGGCCGGCTCGTGAACCCGCACCGCCCAGACGCCGGCGGCCGATGCCAGGGCGGTGAGCGACGCTGTCGCCTCGTCAACTCGTTCCGTCATCTCGGTGAGAAAACGCTTGCGCGATGCGCCGACGAGTACCGGGAATCCGAGACCGACCAATCGATCCAATGCCCCTAGCAGAGCCCAGTTGTGCTCGGCCCGCTTGGCGAATCCGAGACCGGGATCTATTACGATGCGGCCCGGATCGATCTCGCGCTCGACGGCGGCGTCGATCCGAACTTGCAGTTCCCGACAAACCTCACCGACGACGTCTCCGTACTGGGCCAGAGAATCCATCCGGTCGCTGTGAGCCCGCCAATGCATGAGAACGATCGGCACCCCCAGTTCGGCAACGGTGTCGAGCATGGCCGGATCAGCCAATCCGCCGCTGACGTCGTTCACCAGTTGGGCCCCGGCTGCTACCGCGGCCTTGGCCGTTTCGGCCCGCATGGTGTCCACACTGACCCGTAACCCCTCGGCCGCCAACCGCTCGATCACCGGCACTACCCGAGCCCGCTCAGTCTCGCCCGACACCCGGCTCGCCCCGGGGCGGGTCGACTCACCCCCCACGTCGATCCAGTCCGCTCCCTGGGAAGCGATTCGCAACCCGCGTCGCGTCGCCGCGTCAACGTCGAAAAATCGTCCGCCGTCGCTGAACGAGTCGGGCGTGACGTTGACGATCCCCATGACGAGGGTTCGCTCGGCGCCGAGTTCCCGGACGATCACAGTGCGGGCCGACTCAGGATCCGATGATCAAAGACATGGCTTCGGCCCGGGTGGCGGCGGACCGCAGCCGACCGCGGACCGCACTGGTAACGGTCTTTGCGCGGGGTGTACGCACGCCCCTCATGGACATACAGAGGTGCTCGCACTCAAGCACCACGATCGTCCCGCTCGGTTCCAGTACCGAATCCAGGGTGTCGGCAATTTGGGTGGTGAGCCGTTCCTGCACCTGAAGCCGGCGGGCGAATGTATCGACCAGCCGAGCCAGTTTGGACAACCCCGTGATCCGGCCGGACTCCCCCGGGATGTAGCCGACGTGAGCCGACCCGAAGAACGGCACCAAGTGGTGCTCGCAGTAGCTCCAGACATCGATGTTACGAATCAACACCAGCTCGTCGTGACCCAAGTCAAAAGTGGTGGTCAGCACCTCGGCCGGATCCTGGCGCATGCCTTCCAATACTTCGGCGTACATCCGAGCCACACGCTCAGGCGTCCGTTGCAGGCCCTCACGATCAGGGTCTTCACCGATCGCCAACAGCAGCTCACGGACAGCCGCGACCGCCCTGGGTTCGTCGAATTCACGCTGCGCTGTCGCCGCGCCCTCGCCGAGGTGAACCGGGTCGATCATGGTTCAGCCGGAATCCGTCGAACCGGGGCCCTGCCGGTTCGCAGAGGGAGCGGCAGGCCCGGGTGAGGGCAGCATGGTCTGCCCGTTGGGTCCGATCTGATCCGCCTTGATCGGCATGTCGACCGGCCCCTTCGCCGAAGGCTGTCGACGCGCCGATCCGGTCCAAGCCGGCCGCAGCGACTGGCGATTCACCTGCGCGAAGATCTCGGCCACCTGATCCTTGTCGAGAGTCTCCTTGGCCAGCAGTTCCAGAACGAGATTGTCGAGGATGGCTCGGTTGTCCGACAGGATGTTGTAGGCCTCCATATGCGCCTCTTCGATGAACCGGCGCACCTCCTCGTCGATGGCGGCCGCCACCTGCTCCGAGTAGTCGCGCATGTGCCCCATGTCGCGACCCAGGAAAACCTCGCCGTTGTCCTGTCCGTAGCGGATCGCTCCCAGGCGCTCGGTCATGCCGTATTGGGTGACCATCGCCCGGGCGACGGCGGTCGCCTTCTCGATGTCGTTGGCGGCGCCGGTCGTCGGGTCGTGGAACACCATCTCCTCGGCAGCGCGTCCACCCAACATGTAAGCGAGTTGGTCGAGCATTTCGTTGCGGGTAGTCGAGTACTTGTCCTTGTCCGGCAGAACCATCGTGTAGCCCAGTGCGCGCCCACGGGGCAGAATCGTGATCTTGTGAACCGGATCGGAGTTGGGCAGCGCCGCCGCCACCAGGGCATGCCCGCCTTCGTGGTAAGCGGTGATCGTCTTTTCCCGATCGTCCATCAACCGGGTGCGCTTTTGCGGACCGGCCACGACACGATCTATCGCCTCATCCAACGATTCGTTGTCGATCACCTGCTTGCCGGTTCGGGCGGTCAGCAGGGCGGCCTCGTTGAGCACATTGGCCAGGTCCGCGCCGGTGAAACCCGGGGTCCTCCGGGCAACCGCCATCAAGTCCACCGACGAGTCGATCGGCTTGCCCTTCGCATGGACCTTCAGGATCTCGAATCGTCCCTGCAAATCGGGCCGCTCAACGGCGATCTGACGGTCGAAGCGACCGGGCCGCAGCAGGGCCGGATCCAGAATGTCGGGACGGTTGGTCGCCGCTATCAAGATCACGCCACCTGAGACGTCGAACCCGTCCATCTCGACCAGCAACTGGTTGAGGGTCTGTTCCCGCTCGTCGTGACCGCCGCCCAACCCGGCCCCCCGATGCCGTCCGACGGCATCGATCTCGTCGACGAACACGATCGCCGGTGCGTTCGCCTTGGCCTGCTCGAACAGATCCCGCACGCGGCTGGCCCCGACCCCGACGAACATCTCCACGAAGTCCGAGCCGGAGATCGAGTAGAAGGGAACACCCGCTTCACCGGCTACCGCCCGCGCCAGCAGGGTCTTGCCGGTACCCGGCGGGCCATACAGCAGCACACCCTTAGGGATCTTGGCGCCAACGGCCGTAAACCGGGCCGGCTCTTGCAGGAAGTCCTTGATCTCGACAAGTTCCTCGACTGCTTCCGCCGCCCCCGCGACATCGGCGAAGGTCGTCTTGGGCATGTCCTTGCTTATCGCCTTGGTCTTCGCCTTGCCGAAGTTCATGATCTTGGATCCGCCGCCCTGCATCTGACTCATGAAGAAGAACAGCAGCAGCACAATGATCACGATTGGAAGCAGGGAGACCAGTAGTGAAACCCAGATGCTCTCGCGCGGTACCTCGACGTTGTAGCCGTCGGGGAGCTGGCCTTCGCTCTTCTTCTGCTGCAGCATCTGCTGCAATTCGACACCCTGCCCCGTGATGTATTCGGACTCAGTCTTGGTGCCGTCGTTCAGCGTCAGCTTGATCCGCTGTTCACGATCAACCAGGGTGGCGGATTTGGCGTTGTTGTTCTGGATGTCGGCCACGGCTTGCCAGGTGTCGACCTGCTTGGGGCCACTCATGCCCGTGACGAGTTGGCTGGCCACGAAGAACAGCAATAGGACGGCCATGATCCACACGAAGGGACCGCGGAAAACTCGCTTGGCATTCATCCTTGACAGCCTATGTGCAGTGGGACGGCGAACTCAGGCGGGAGCCTTCATCACACCGATACAGGTCAAATTCCGGTAACGCTGATCGAAGTCCATTCCATACCCGACGACGAATTCGTCCTCGATGTCGAATCCCACGTATTTGACGCCCACCTTGTTTCTGACCGCCTCGGGCTTGCGCAGCAAGGTCAGCAACTGGATTGACGCCGGACGACGGGCGCGCAGGCTGCGCAGCAACCACTTGAGGGTCAACCCCGAATCGAGGACATCTTCCACGAC
>JAUYKX010000289.1 GCA_030699055.1 Candidatus Nanopelagicales bacterium | reverse complement strand
CATCGCGTGCGGCGGCTCCTCCATGCCGGGCAGCAGCGGGGCGAGCAGGTCGGACTTCTCGAAGATCAGGTCGCGGCGGTTGTCGTCGGCGAGCTCGTACTCGTTGGTCATCGTCAGCGCGCGCGTCGGGCAGGCCTCGATGCAGAGCCCGCACAGGATGCAGCGCGCGTAGTTGATCTGGTAGACGCGGCCGTAACGTTCGCCCGGGGAGAACCGCTGCGAGTTCCCCTCGCCGTCTGGTTCGTCACTGTTGGACGCGCCCTCGACGTAGATCGCGTCGGCCGGGCAGGCCCAGGCGCAGAGCTCGCAGCCGATGCACTTCTCCAGGCCGTCTGGCCACCGGTTGAGCTGGTGCCGGCCGTGGAACCGCGGTGCGGTCGGGAACTTCTCCTTGGGGTACTGCTCGGTCACGACCTTGCGGAACATGGTCCGGAAGGTCACGCCGAACCCGGCCACCGGGTCCCAGAACTGTTCCTTAAGTGACGGGGGGCCCTGCTTGCCCGGTTGATCAGCCATCGTTCGCCCCTACGTTTGTGGTGTCGGTGCTGGTGCCGGATGTCCCGGGGGTCGCGACCAGCTCGCTCGCCGCGAACACCAGCGGCCGGGCCGCGCCCCGCACCGGCCCACCGGCTGGCATCGGTGGCACCGGGTAGCCGCCCGAACGGGCCGCCGCGACCTTGGGCGCGTCGTCGTCGCTCGACTTGCGCTCCGGGATCATGAGGAGCAGCACGAAGACCACCATCAGTGCGCCACCGGCGATCAACGCCGTCCGGCTGTCGAACTCGAGGTCGTCGTGGGCCACGCGCATGGTGGCGACCGCGACGATCCAGACCAGTGCGATCGGGATCAACCGCTTCCAGCCGAACGCCATGAACTGGTCGTAGCGCAGGCGGGGCAGCGAGCCGCGCAGCCAGATGAAGATGAAGATGAAGAAGAGCACCTTGCCGAAGAACCACAGCACCGGCCAGTAGCCCTCGTTGGCTCCGGCCCACACCTCGTCGATCCAGAACGGCGCGTGCCAGCCGCCGAGGAACAGCGTCGTCGCCAGGGCCGAGACGGTGGCCATGTTGATGTACTCGGCCAGGAAGAACAGAGCGAACTTCAGCGAGGAGTACTCGGTGTGGAAGCCGCCGACCAGCTCGCCCTCGGCCTCGGGGCGGTCGAACGGCGCGCGGTTGGTCTCACCGACCATCGCGATCGTGTAGATCACGAAAGACGGCAGCAGGATCAGCCCGAACCACCAGTCGTCCTGCGCGGCCACGATCTCGCTGGTCGACATCGAGCCGGCGTACATGAACACCGACACCAGAGCGAGGCCCATCGCGACCTCGTAGGAGATCATCTGCGCGCTCGAGCGGAGGCCGCCGAGCAGGGAGTACGTCGACCCGCTGGACCAGCCGCCCAGCACGATGCCGTAGATGCCGATCGACGCGATCGCCATCACGAACAGCACCGCGACCGGCATGTCGGTGAGCTGCAGCGGCGTGCGCTCACCGAAGAAGCTCACCTCGGGCCCGAATGGGATCACGGCGAACGTCACGAACGCCGGGACCACCGCGATGACCGGAGCCAGGACGAAGACGAGTTTGTCGGCCGCCTTGGGCGTCAGGTCCTCCTTGAGAGCCAGCTTGACCCCGTCGGCGAGCGACTGGAGCAGTCCGAACGGGCCGTGCACGTTGGGGCCGATCCGCTGCTGCATCCGGGCCACGACCCGGCGCTCCCACCAGATGTTGAACAGGGTGAGCAGCACCAGGACCACGAAGATCATCACGGCCTTGACGACGACGATCCACCAGACGTCGTGACCGAATGCGTCGAGCTCTGCGTAGTCGGCGGCCATTGGCGCCAGCAACACGGTCATGTCCGTCATGCCTGTCCTCCCTCGACTCGCACGCGACTACCGGGTGAGGCGAGGTCGCTGAGAACACCAGCGCCGAACGAGTTGGCCGGCACCCACATCACGCCGGTGACCAGATCCTCGCCGACCTCGGCCGGCAGCGTGACCCAACCGCGGTCGCCGGTGATCGTGATGGTCGGGCCGCAGGCGTCGTAGACGTCCTGGGTCACCAGCGCGACCGCCGGGCGCGCGGTGGCCCGGTAGAACTTGTCGCCGTCCTGCATGCGGCCGTTGTCGATCGACTGCTTCCAGGTGGCAAGGACCAAGCCGTCGTCGCTCCCCCCGGTGGTCGAGTAGCCCGAGCCGCTAGGCGAGGGCGTATCGAGACCCGGTGAGCCGAGCGCCGGCCTTTCGCCGTCCCACTGCCCCAGCTGCTCCATCTCGGCCCGCACCTCCGGCACCGTCCGGAACCCGAGCGGGGCACCCATCTCCTCTGCGATGCCCGCGAGGATCCGCAGGTCCGGGAGCGACGCCGGGTTGCGGAGCGCGGCCTCGAACGGCCGCACCCGACCTTCCCAGTTGACGAACGTGCCGGCCTTGTCGCTGACCGGGGCGACCGGCAGCACCACGTCGGCGACCCGGGTCACCTCGGACGCGCGCAGGTCGAGGGCGACCACGAATCCGGCTGCGTCGATCGCGGCGCGGGTGGCGGCCGGGTCGGCGGTGTCGGCCGGGTCGACGCCCGCGACC
>JAUYKX010000282.1 GCA_030699055.1 Candidatus Nanopelagicales bacterium | reverse complement strand
CGATCAACACCGAACATGAGGCGTGGCGGGCCAATGCGCTGGAGATCGAGCCCGACCGCCGAGCCTTCCAGCCGGAAAGCCCGCGAGAACCGATCACCAGCAGGTCGACCTCCAACTCCCGAGCCACCGTCAGGACCACGTCGCGCACGCTGTAAAAAGCGGCCAGGGGATCGGGTTCGCGAACCATGCCGCTGGCTCGAATACCTGCCCCTCGGAAGCGCTCGACCAGCCGTTCCACGGCCCGCTCCGCCTCGTGTCCTTCCTCGGGAACCCCCAGGACCGTAACTTCCACCCCGCTGATCCACGGAAGTCGTTCAACGACCAAGGCCGCGTACTCGGCATCGGCCGAGCCGTCCGTGCAGACCAACACCCGATCCGTTGCGTGACCGGACCGAACGATCACGGTCGGTGCGGGCGGATCCAAAACCACCCAGTCGGCGGTGCTGCCGATGTACATCGACTTGAGCAAGCCTCGCCCTCTGGCCCCCATAACGATCAGATCGGAATCGCTGTGTTCGGCGATAACCGCCCTGGGATCCCCGACCGTCCGCAGGTGCCGGATGGCCCCGTGTTCGCCGTCCGGCCATCGCCGTGGGTGACGGGGGGTCCATGGTGTGGGAACAGCGGCGTCGGCGGATCCGGCCGATTGCGGCAGGCCGCCTTTCTCTGCGGTGACCACATCGACGTCCCAGTCGTCCCAGTCATGACAGGTGATCCACAACCAGGCGACATCCGCTCCGGACGAGCCGTCATCGGCAAAGGTGAGTCGGTGCTTCCCGCTGCCCATCGCATTCCTCCGTCGGCCGGTATCCGGTGCGAACGCGCCGGGAATCGTTCCCGAAACGACACCGGGCTGGAACCAGCATCCCGAATCCCAGGGTAGTCGGCAAGCGAGAGCGAGCGGCTCTGTCGCACGATGCCGCCCCGAATCCGGATCGGTCGACAGGCATCGGCATGCACCATGGGCCAAACTGCTGTCCGACTGCCATGCTGCCCCTGGTGGACCGAATGCCGCTTCTGGCGGGATTTGGCCGACCGGATTCGACCAACCAGAAGGATTTTCGGGTGAGATGAAGATCCACGATCCCCACTATCTTGCGCTTCGCCGAGGCATCCGAGTGGCGATCTTCCTAGCCCCGGCCTTCGCGCTGAGTAACAACGTGCTCCATCTGGGATCGGGCGCCCTGTACACCTCATTCGCCGTGTTCTCCCTGACCACCTTTGCCGACTACGGCGGTCCGCTGGTTCGCCGGGCCAAGGCCTACCTCGGCGCCGCTCTGGCCGGCGTGGTGTTGATTGCGATCGGTACGGCCGTTACCCACTCGATTTGGTCAGCGGTTATCGGTTCTGTCCTGGTCACCTTCGTGCTGTTCTTTGCCGGCGTATTGCGCGGTTACTTCGTTGCCTCGGCCATTCCTGTGCTGTTGCCATTCGTCATAGCGGTTACCAGTGGGCCGGTCGATATTCGGACGATGCTCTTCAACCAACTCGGGTGGTTCATCGGTGCGATCAGTGCGCTGATCGCGGCGTTAGTGGTCTGGCCCGCGCACCCCCGAAGAACGATGCAAAAAGGGCTGGCCACCGCCCTCAAGTCGGCCGCCAGGGCGATCCGAGCCATGTTCGTCGCCGCGGGCTCGCCAAATACCGATGCGGGCCAGCGCATTCGGGAACTGATCTCTGCCAACGAAGATCTTCACGCAACTTACCTGGGGTGGTTGACCAGGCCCGGCGCCGCGAACCAGCAAGATCGAGCATTGATCCAGTTGGTGGACCAGGTCGATCGGCTCAAGACCCTTCTCAAATGGGAACTGCATGCCGAATCCGAAACCTACGTGCATGACGTTGAACTGGCCGAAACCACCGCAACTGCCATCGACCAATGCGCGGACGCGCTCCTAGGTCGGGGGCCCGCGCCCGATCCGAATGATCTCGACCTGGCGCGTTCCCGTCATCGGGAACACATTCAAAACATGGCCGCGCAGGCGGTTGGACGGGGGGATGTCGAGTCCGTGGTCCGGCGGGCAGACAGCGGCTGGCAGATCCGCGCATTGGCCGGCAGCGCCGAGCTAGCCTGCATAAACACGACGTTGGCCACCGGGGGCAAGCCGGTGCGCCAACAGGGTGGATCCTGGACCTCGAACATTGTTCCCAAGTCCACCTTCGACGTCAGGCCCGGTCGGCTGCTGCTCGACAACTTCACGCTGAGTTCTCCGTGGATGCGTAACAGCCTGCGGGCGGCCGCCGCCGTGGGTATGGCCACGGCCCTCGCCGCCATGACTGGAGTCGACCATGGCTTCTGGGTGGTGCTCGGCGCGATCAGTGCCCTGCGCTTCGACGCCATGGGCACCGGCCGCAACGCACTGCAGGTCGTCGCTGGGACGATCATCGGATTCCTGGTTTCGGTGGCCGCGGTGACAATCATCGGGGACGAGGCTGGCTGGTATTGGGTGCTCCTGCCCATTGTGGCCGCATTTGCGGCTTACGCTCCGGGAGCGTTGTCCCAACTCGCCGGTCAGGCGGCCTTCACCCTGTTCGTGATCGTGTTTTTTGCCATCGTGCTCGGACCCCAGTTCCAGACCAGTGAATTCCGAGTGATCGACGTGGGTCTGGGCCTTGTGGCCAGCTTGATCATGAGTGCTTTGCTGTGGCCCCGGGGAGTCAACGCTCAGGTCGTCGTGGGACTGCGCAAGGCGATGCAGGCGGCCACCGACTGTCTGCTGTCGGCTTGCGACGCCGCCCTGGAGGGACCGGACTTCGTCAAGACCGCCGAGGAGGCCCGAGTGACTGCGGCCGCCGCCCTCGCGCGGGCCGAAGAAGCGTTCGACTTGGCGCTGAGCCAGGCCGGCCCCCGGCAATTGAACATCCGTGCCTGGTCGATGATCTCGAATTGCGCGGGCCAACTGTTGATGGGCAGTCAGATCGTGACCCTGATGGCCCGGCTTGGCCTTAACGACCTGCGTTGCCCGGGGGTCGCCGACACCATGCTGGCAACAACCCACCATCTGCGGGCGCGGATGAATCGGTTTCTCGGCCAGTTGGAGTCATTGGATCAGGGTCGGGTGTCGATTGCTTCGGACAGTACCTATTTCGCTGATCATCCTACGGATGACGGGATGCTGGGGGACCCGATTTCGCGGCTGCGCCGTGAGGTGACCAAATGCGTGACCTCCCAGGCACCCGGCGATTCTTCGGACCGAGGTGCCTCGATCGTGCGAATGATCTGGATCCAGGACTGGCTGATCCACCTCGATTGGGTCGCCCGTCGGGTTGAGCGGATCCGGCCGGTTTCGCCGGGCGCAGGTCAGCCCGGTAGGTGATGATCCGGCGCCGACCGCGTCAGCCGGTGGCCATGTCGACAAAGCGTGAGTAGTGGCCCTGGAAGGCCACGACTACGGTCCCCGTCGGCCCGTTGCGGTGCTTGGCCACGATGAAATCGGCTTCACCCGCCCTCGGGTGATCGCGTTCGTAGGCGTCCTCCCGATGCAGCAGAATCACGACGTCGGCGTCCTGCTCAAGCGACCCGCTCTCCCGCAGGTCGGCCAGCATCGGTCGCTTGTCCGTGCGCTGTTCCGGGCCACGATTGAGCTGGCTGATGGCGATCACCGGGACCTCGAGTTCCTTGGCCAGGAGCTTGAGTGAACGGGAGAACTCACTCACTTCCTGCTGCCGACTTTCGACCTTGCGCCCACTGGTCATCAACTGCATGTAATCGATCACCACGAG
>JAUYKX010000281.1 GCA_030699055.1 Candidatus Nanopelagicales bacterium | reverse complement strand
GCCGGGCCGGACCTTTGCCGAACTGCGACCGCTTCTCCGCGGACAACTGAACCTGAGACATGATCGAAAACCCTTTCGTCGATAACGGCCGCCGGACGGACGGCCCTCGCCTGAAGGTGAAGCCCGAACATGCTAGCCGGGCACCCTCGACTCACCCTTGCGCGGACCCGAACAAACTGGTAACCGAACCGTCGGTGAACACCTCGTAGATGGCCTGCGCCAACAGCGGCGCGATCGAGAGCACCGTCAACCTGTCGCCGCGGCGCTCGGGCGGAATGGGCAAGGTGTTCGTCACCACTACCTCGCTGATGGCCGAGTTCCGGATCCGCTCGGTAGCCGGATCCGACAGGACCCCGTGCGTGGCAGCGACGATCACATCCGCCGCTCCCTGATCGAACAACGTCTCGGCGGCCTTTACCACGGTCCCACCGGTGTCGATCATGTCGTCGACAATCACACACACCCGATCACGAACCTCACCGACCACCTGGAACACCTTGACCTGATTGGCCACCAGCGGATCCCGCCGCTTGTGAATGATCGCCAACGGCGAATTGAGCACGTCAGTCCACCGCTCGGCCACCCGCACCCGGCCCGCGTCGGGTGCCACCACCGTGATCCGGTCCGGATCAACCCGGCCGGCCACGTGCTCGGAAAGCAACGGCAGGGCGAACAGATGGTCAACCGGCCCGTCGAAGAACCCCTGGATCTGGGCGGTGTGCAAGTCGACCGCCATCAGTCGGTCCGCTCCCGCGGCCCGAAACAGGTTCGCCATCAGTCGAGCGGTGATCGGTTCGCGACCGGAGTGCTTCTTGTCCTGTCGGGCGTAGCCGTAGAACGGCGTCACGACGGTGATGCGCTCCGCCGATGCCCGGCGCAACGCGTCGACCATGATCAGTTGCTCCATGATCCAGTTGTTGATGTTCTCGCAGTGGCTCTGCATGACGAAGGCATCGCAGCCGCGCACACTCTGGTCGAAACGAACGAAGGTCTCGCCGTTGGCGAAGTCGTAGCTGGAAGTCGGAACCAGGTCGGTTCCCAAGGCATCGGCCACCTCGGAGAACAACTCCGGATGGGACCGGCCCCCGAAGAGCATGAGACGTCGTTCGGGAACCCTGCTCAGCGAACTCACGGGCCACAGTCTCCCCCGGCGGTCGTCAGGCGCGACCACCGGGTGGCCGGTGAACGGCGCTACCGTTCCCGCTCGGCCGGCGGGGGATCAGCGGGCGGGGGATCGGCGGGCGACAGATCGGCAGCCGCAGCCAGCGCGGCCTCGGCGGCCCGGGCCGATGCCGTGTCGGCCCGCTTACGCAACACCCACGATTCGACGTTGACCTGTCGGGCCCGACCCACCCCGATCGCTCCCGGCGGCACGTCTTCGGTAATCACCGAACCGGCGGCCGTGTAAGCGCCGTCCCCGACTTCCACTGGCGCGACGAGCATGGAGTCGCTGCCGATCCGAACATGATCGCCGATGACCGTGCGGTGCTTGTCGACCCCGTCGTAGTTGACCACCACTGTTGAAGCGCCGATGTTCGTCCCGTCGCCGACGGTGGCGTCGCCGACATACGACAGATGCGGCACCTTGCTGCCCACACCCAAAGTTGAGTTCTTCATCTCGACGAACGCCCCGGTCTTGGCGTTCGTGCCGAGCACACTGCCGGGACGCAGGTAGGTGAACGGACCCACGGAACTTCCCGGGCCAATTTCGGCCTCGATGCAGTGGCTGCGCACCACACAGGCACCCGAACCGACCTTGGACGCGATCAAGGTTGTGTCCGGCCCGATGATCGCGCCGGTTTCGATCACGGTTCCCCGGCTCAGCTGACTGTTGCGCTCAATGACCACGTCCGATTCGATCTCCACCCCGGGTTCGATCCAGGTGGTGGCCGGGTCAAGCAGGGTGACGCCTGCCCTCTGGTGCGCTTCGTTCAAGCGGGTGGCCAGCAACCGGGTGGCCCGGGCCAGCTGCACCCGGTCGTTGATTCCGTGCACCTCGTCGGGGTCGGCAACGACGAACGCTCCGACTTCCAATCCACGGCTGGTCAGGATTTCGACGGCATCGGTCAGGTACTGCTCCCCTTGAGAGTTGCCGGTCCCGATGCTGTCGAGCGCCTCCCGCAACAGGGTCGCGTCGAACAGGTACGTGGACGTGTTGATCTCATCGACCGCGAGCTGCCCGGAGTCGGCGTCCCGATGTTCCACGATCGCGCGGACCCGGCCTCGCTCATCGCGAATCACCCTTCCGTAACCGGTGGGATCGGGCACGCGGGCGGTCAGCACCGTAGCCGCCGCCCCAGATTCAACGTGCGCGGCGCGGAAGGCGTCCAGCGTCGCGGACGTGATCAGAGGCATGTCCCCGGCCATTACCAGCACCAAACCCGACTCAGCGGGCACGCCGGCCAGAGCGCACTCGACGGCATGAGCCGTACCCAATTGCTCGTCCTGCACGACCCAGGTCGCCCCGCCATGTACGGCAGTCAGGTACTCGATCACCTGTTCGCGGCCGTGCCCGGCCACCACCCTGGTTCGGCTCCACCCCGCGCCAGCCAAAGCATCGAGAACCCAGCCGAGCAATGGTGTGCCGAGTATCGGGTGCATGACTTTGGGGGTCGACGACTTCATCCTCGTGCCGGCCCCGGCGGCCAGAACGATGGCGAGAGAATCCGGGGAAGTCGCTGGTGTGCTCGTGGCCATCAGGCGATCGTATCGACAGCGTGGCTCCCGGCCGAGGATTCGAACCTCGATCGCAAGGCTCCAAAGGCCTGCGTGTTGCCATTACACCAGCCGGGACTGGCGGCCCGGTCAGCGTATCTGCCCGCTGCTGCCCAAACGGGCCGGGGCATCCCTACTCTTGACATCTCCACGAACTCAGTCTTGGAAGACCGTTGGCGGACAGGATTAAGCACGCCAGGCGCTGCTGTTGGTCGCTGGCGACAAGGCCGGCGACTGGAAGCAGTGGTATCGCCGGAATGTGCCGGTGGCCGACGATCGTTTTGATGAATGGCTCAGCGGCGAGGGAGGATGATCGAAATGGCACGTAGATGGACCGAGGTGAAGGCTGATCTCATCGATCGCGGGTTGAGTACAGAACAATCGCGCGAAGCTGCCCGGCGCGCCACCGACGAGTACGTGCGGGCCTGGCGGCTCGCCGAAGTGCGCAAGCTGCAAGAGTGCAAACAATCGGATCTGGCTGACACGAT
>JAUYKX010000279.1 GCA_030699055.1 Candidatus Nanopelagicales bacterium | reverse complement strand
CCCGGTCACCGACCTCAATGTTGCGCACATTCGGCCCGACGGCCACGACCCCGGCCCACCTGAGTTTGCGGCCCACGGACGCCGTTGCCGGAATGACGATTCCGCCACTCGAACGACGCTCACCATCGGGCCCTTCAGTTCGGACCAATACCCGGTCGTGCAGCAGCTTGATCGGGAGTTGGTCATCTTCATCGTCGGTCTCGCTGGACCCGGTCCCGCTCTTGGGACCGTCGACCTGGTGCTCCACAGGAGTACCTGCCGGTACTAGCGACGCGACCGACGACGCCGGCGCGTAGCCGCTCGTCGCACCACGACCACGCTCACCACCACGCCCACGGTCACCACCACTCGCTCGGGCCGCACTCCCCCGTATTCGTCGACATAGAAGCCCCGAATGCGAACGAGCTGCCGCTGCAGCAACCTTCTCGGATCGAAAGCGACACGTACGGCAACCTGTAACTCGCCTACCGTCTTGACCAGGTTGTCTCGGGATGCGGCGATCTCAGCCTCGATCTCGGCCACACTGCGGCTACGTTTTGCGGTTGGCGCGTCGGCCACCGCCAGCGTCTGGCGATCTTCATCGGACATGAGTTGGAGCCTACGACGCTGGTTGCCCGGTATCGCGGCAGGCACGCCTCAACGACGGTCGACCGACTTCGAGTATGGTCGCCGCACGCCGAGCGGGAGTGGCGGAATTGGCAGACGCGCTGGACTTAGGATCCAGTGCCGCAAGGCGTGGGGGTTCGAGTCCCCCCTCCCGCACAAAGGCCAACGGTGCCCCAAAGGTGGCCAGCAGCCCGGAGCGGTCACGTTACGTAATGGTTCACAATCACCACTTGCTCCTGTACCGCCTGACAACAGGGTTTTTTCAAATTCGCCGGGGCGGCGGCTTGCATTTGGGACCGGACTTGGGGGAACGTCATAGGCGTGTCTGCCTATTCTCGCGCCCAATCGAGCGCCACCCGCAGCCCAGTACGCCAACCGCCCCGCGTCTCACGTCTGGTTTGGAAGGCCACTGCTGTGGCCGCGGCAGGGGCCATGGCGGTCACCCTGGTCGGCTCGGCAGCCTCGGCGTCAGCTCCGGCCACGCCCGAGGGCAGTGATGCGTTGAACACCATGGGTTCCTGGGCCGACCAGCTGCCGAGTTCCCGGGTGACCTCAGATGGGCAGGCAACGTCGTGGGAAGAGCAGAAGGTCACGGGCAGGCGGGGCGTGGACGTGTCCTACTGGAACCACCAAGGCCCGGGCACGCTGGACTTCAACGCACTGAAGACAGTGGGCATCGAATATGTGATCATCAAGGCCTCCGAATTCATGAGCGGCAAGGAGGGGTACCTCAAGTACACCTACTACGACCAGGACAAGGCGGCTGCCAAGGCGGCCGGAATGGTGACCGGCGCTTACCAGTACGCGAACCCGACGTCGAACCCCGCCAACATCGTGGCCGACGCCACGGCCCAGGCCACGGGCTTGGTCGCCCAAACCGGCCCGGTAGAAGCAGGTGAACTTCCGCTGGTCCTCGACCTCGAGTCGAGCAAGACAACGCTGAACAAAGCCGATCTGAGCCTGTGGGCCGAAACTTGGCTCGCAACCGCTCACCAGCTGACCGGGCGCGTACCCATGCTCTACACGTACACGAACTACCTGTCGACTCGACTCAATCCGACGTCGACACTGACCCAGTACCCGCTCTGGCAGGCCGAGTACTACTACCGCAGGACCCTTCCAACCGCGGTATCCGGCTGGCCGACCGACAAGCGAGTCATGTGGCAGTTCAGCAGCAAAGGCCTTGCTCCGGGCAGCGGCACCACATACATCGACTTGAATGTGTTCCTGGGAACCGACGCCCAGTACCAGGACCTGACCCGGCTGTCCGGCGTCCCACCGCAGTTCACGATCGGGCAAAAGCGTCCCCGCGGTCAGGCGGCGGCTGCCGCTTCCCTGGCCCGGATGGAGCGCGGATTGGCCCGGCTCTCCCGTCGACGCGCAGTTCCGTATCGACACAGGAAATTTCGCGGAAAGCTCGCCCGCGCCCTCAAAGGTCGGGGGGTCACAAAACGTGATCTGCGATTCGGTGCCGGACACCTGTTCGGCCAGAAAAGGGCCCGGACCGTATGGCTTCGCCAAACGTTCACCGATGGTGAAATCTGTTCTGTAGCCCACGCCAGGCGTCGAGGTGCTCCTTGGCGACGGGCCGCCTGCCCGAGAACGTCATCGAGCTGGTCGCGGCTCTAAACAACCAGGGACAGCAGTCGCGCCAACTGCCGGAAAGCCGCACCTCGGTGGCTGACCAGGTCCTTCTCCGCCGGCTCCATTTCGGCGGTGGTACAGGAGAAGCCGCACGGCAGGAACATCGGGTCGTAGCCGAATCCGCCGGATCCCCGCCGGGTGCGAACCAGCGAGCCATCAACCCGCCCATGGGCGATCAACTCGCGGCCATCGGGAAATGCCGCGGCGGCCACACACGTGAAGTGCGCTCCGAGACGGTCATCTGGCACGTCGCGCAGTTGATCCAACAGGAGCGTCAGGTTGCGCTCGTCGTCGCCATGACCACCGGCCCACCGGGCAGAGAAGATCCCCGGCATCCCGGCCAAGGCATCCACGCACAGACCGGAGTCATCAGCCAGCGCAATCATCCCCGCCGTGTGGGCCGCCGACCGCGCCTTCAAGAGCGCGTTCTCCGCGAACGAAGCCCCGTTCTCAACAACTTCAGGAAGTTCGCAGGCGAGATCCCCTGCGCCGATCAGCGCCACTTGGGCGCCCGCGTCCGCCATGATCCGACCAACCTCTTGCACCTTGTTCGGATTCCGCGTCGCCAGCACCGCCCTCAACGGTGCCATGCCGATCACTTCGCCATTCCGATCACTCCATCTCACCGATCACTCAACCGAGGGCCGGTAGAGCCGGCGTCCCGTCGATAAGTCGACCCCGGGAAGGTGCCGGTCCGGCCAGCGCCCGCTGCTGGGCAGCTGACAACTGCGAGCATCCGAGCGCAGCCAGGTCCAGCAGCGAGTCCAGCAACGGGCGGTCGAAAGGTTTCCCCTCGGCCGTGCCCTGGACTTCGACGTAATCGCCGTCGCCGGTCATCACCACGTTCATGTCCGTGTCAGCCACCACATCGTCGTCGTAGTGCAGGTCGAGCCGGGGCTCACCCTTGATGAGACCGACACTGACCGCCGAAACACTGCCGATCAAGGGAGTAGCCTTCGCCGACACGTGACCCTCCCGGACCGCCCAGGCAACGGCGTCGACCAGCGCAACATACGCACCGGTGATCGCCGCCGTACGTGTACCACCGTCGGCTTGAAGGACATCGCAGTCCAAGTGGACGGTGTTCTCACCCAACGCCGCATCGTCGACGACCGCCCGCAACGCCCGGCCGATCAGTCGGGATATTTCCTGGGTTCGGCCGCCCGGCCTTCCTTTGATCGACTCCCGACCCGAGCGGCTGTCGGTCGACCGGGGCAGCATGGCGTACTCCGCGGTCACCCAACCCCGCCCCGAGGCACGGCGCCACCGGGGAACGCCCGGCGAAAACGAGGCGATACACAGCACCCGAGTGCGCCCGAACTCAACCACGCAGTTTCCCTCGCCCTGGTCGATCCAATTGCGGTGGAACCGCACCGGGCGAAGCTCAGTGGCACCGCGTCCATCCGATCTGCTCATGGTCGCTTACTCACCTTTCAGCTTGTGGTCCCGGGCAGGATGTGACCCAGGCCTAGGTCGGGTACAGAAGTTCAGGACCGGCGATCGTTCGCCATCGTGCGGCTCAGACTCGCAGCTTCAGTCCCGTTCTGGCCAGCACATTCTCTCCCGACCAGCCCGCCTGGGCATCAGCCAGCACCCGCGCCGGGTCGTGCCAGGGAACCAGGTGAGTTAGAACGAGCCGACCAACGTCGGCTCGGGCGGCTGCTTCCGCCGCCTCCCCGCCGGTCAGGTGAAGGTTGGGAGGGTTGTCGTCACCGTCCAGGAAGGACGCCTCGAACAACGCCAAGTCCGACCCGACGGCAAACGAGGCCAACTCAGGGCAGGGGCCGGTATCTCCCGAATAGACCAGGGCCGTATCGTCCGCCTCCAGCCTCACAGCATGGCTTTCGATCACGTGTCTCATCCGGCGGGAGGTGATGCGAACGGGTCCGATCTCGATCGGTCGATCTCCAAACTCGTGAAACTCGAATTCAGCTGCCATCCCCCGGCCCCGACCGCCATCGAAGATCTGATTCATCCGGTCCGTCACGCCAGGGGTTCCGTACACCGGAACCGTTGAATCGGAACCGCCCGGCCGAAAACTCCGGGCGACAAAATACGCACACAGGTCAGCGCAATGGTCCAGATGAGTGTGCGAGAGCACCACGGCGTCAAGGTCGTAGATGTCGGTCAATCGCTGCAGGGCTCCGAGCGACCCGTTACCCATGTCCAGGACAATCTTGGTGTTGTCGTGCTCGACCAGATAACAGGATGCTGCCGAGTCCGGGCCCGGAAAAGACCCCGAGCACCCGATAATCGTCAGTTCCAAAACCATCCCCCCATCATCCGTACCCCGACGCCCATCCGATTGACGGACCAATCGGTCGAACCAGGGTACGCAACGACTTCACCGCCTCGCGATTCGGCGGGCTTCGCCGAATTCTCGCTATCAAGCCCAGAGTTGACCTTCAAGGGCCGTCTCAGCCTCCTCCAACGTGCCCGAGTACGCGCCGGTTGACAGGTACTTCCACCCACCGTCGGCAACGATGAACGCGATATCCGCCCGGACCCCCGCCCTCACCGCGCGTCGAGCAGCCCCGAGAGCGGCATGCAGAGCCGCGCCCGTTGAGATGCCGGCGAATATCCCCTCTTCCGCCAGTAGCTCCCTGGTCCGAGCCAGGGCCTCCCTGGGGCCCACGGAATACCGGCCGGTCAGCACCGATTCGTCGTAGAGCTCGGGAACGAACCCCTCCTCCAGGTTTCGTAGCCCGTACACCAGTTCCCCGTAGCGGGGTTCGGCCGCGATGATCTCGATCCCCGGGACCCGTTCGCGCAGAAACCGGCCGACGCCCATAAGTGTGCCCGTCGTGCCGAGACCGGCGACGAAGTGCGTGATCGTCGGGAGGTCGGCCAGCACCTCGGGTCCGGTCCCCTCGTAGTGGGCAGCCGCGTTCGCCGGATTGCCGTACTGGTAGAGCATCACCCAGTCCGGATTTTCGGCAGCCAACTCCTTGGCCACCCGCACCGCTTCGTTCGAACCGCCGGCGGCGGGCGAGTCGATGACTTCACCCCCCCACATGG
>JAUYKX010000113.1 GCA_030699055.1 Candidatus Nanopelagicales bacterium | reverse complement strand
GCGAATAGGCAAGAAATTCGTCCGGCTACGCTGGCAGTTCTGGGTGATCTTGATTGTGGTCGTTGCCGTTGCCGGGGTGTTCGCCTGCAAGGCAATCATCGGGACGACCTGGTGGCAATCATTCGCCACCGACAACCCGTGCCTGCTTCCGGGACAGGGAAGCTTCGACTACCCCGCCTGGCTCCGCGCACTGCATTGGTTCAACGTCCTACTGATGCTGATTCTGCTCAAGAGCGGCATCCAGATCCTGGCCGATCACCCGCGCCTGTATCCCCACATCCACTCCACACCGGATCGCGAATGGCTCCGATTCCGCGGACCCGTTCCCAAAGATCGGGTCTGGACCGCACTCGACGACTCCACCCACCTGAACTCGTGGATGGGATTGCCGGGGGGGCGCCACACAAGCGGCATGGCCCGCCACTGGCACTTCTTCGCCGTTGCGGGTTGGCTCTTGGTCGGCGCCGCATTCATCATCCTGCTGTTCGCCACCGGCCAATGGCGCCAGATCGTCCCCACGACCACGGAGATGGTTCCGAGCGCTCTCACCTGTGGTGTGACCTACGGATCGCTCGCAATCCCTGCCGGGGAAGAAGCGGCCGCCGCCTACAACTCACTGCAGTTGCTCGTCTATTTCTCAGTCGTTTTCATCGCCGCGCCCCTTCTGATCCTGACCGGCTTGGCCCAGGCACCCGCAGTCAGCCATCGATACAAGTGGTTCATTCGCCTGTTCGGAAATCGACAGATGGCGCGTTCGATCCACTTCCTGCTGTGGCTCTACGTGGTCATCTTCCTGATCATCCACATAATCCTGGTGGCGGTTACCGGGCTCGCCCGCAACATGAACCACATCGTGCTGGGCACCAGTGGACACGACTGGACCGGCACGATCATCGGATTGGTGATCATCGCAGTGATCTGCCTGGTGCTTTGGTGGGCCAACTGGATCTCGTGGGCCAAACCCCGAGCGGTCCAGCGCGGTTTCGAGCGGATCGCCCAGCATTTCAACCGGCTGGTCTTCGGGAAAATGGTTCCCCGGGTTCAGTGGAAGGAAAAGGACATCTCGCCTTACCTGTGGCCCAACGGTGCTCCCCCTAAGTCGAAGGAGTTCGATCAGCACCTGGCGACCGACTTCCGCGACTACCGCCTGGAGGTCGGCGGCCTGGTCGAGAACCCGCACGAGTTCTCACTGGACGAACTTCGGAATCTGGGCAAGTCGGAGCAGATCACCGAGCACGACTGCGTCCAGGGATGGTCAGGCGTGGCCAAGTGGGGTGGCGTCCAGATGAGCAAGATTCTCGACGTGGTCAAGCCCAAACCGGAAGCGCGCTATGCCGTGTTCTACGCGTTCACCGACGACGGACCCAAAGCCAAACCCACCTATTACGACGTCCATGACCTGTGGCAGATGCGCGAGCCCGAGAGCATCGTGGCCTGGGAGATGAACGGCGAACCACTACCCCTGATCCACGGCACGCCCTTGCGACTGCGCAACGAGCGACAGGTCGGCTTCAAGCAGGTCAAGTGGATCAAGTCGATCGAGTTTCGGGACGAGTACGCGTCCCTGTTCGATGGCCAGGGCGGCTTCCGACCCGACAACGAGTACCAGGCCCGCACCACCGACATGTAGCGCTGCGAACCAACCAAAAACGGTGCGGTGGTGGACGTCCCACGAGACGTACACCGCCGCACCGAACTGGTAGCCCCGACGGGATTCGAACCCGCGCTACCGCCTTGAGAGGGCGGCGTGCTAGGCCGCTACACAACGGGGCCACGAGTTGACATGAGGGTAGGCCACCCACCTGTTCAACTACTCAGCGGACCGGCTCAGAATCAACCGATCACACTCGCTGGGGTACCAGGACTCGAACCTAGACTAACTGGGCCAGAACCAGTCGGGCTGCCAATTACCCCATACCCCATTTGGCATCACCGTCTACGAAGACGGCGGCGGCCAGTGTATCGGCGCAGTCGGACCGCCATCGACCCGGCGTCCGAGCTCAAGGACCGGCCACGGCGGCCAACCGGGCCAGGCTGCGCTCGCGTCCCAGGAGTTCCAGAGACTCGAACAGCGGCGGAGAGACCCGCCGCCCGGTGACCGCCACCCGCACCGGCCCGAAAGCCAGCCGCGGCTTCAAACCCAAACCCTCAACGAGAGCGACCCTCAGGGCGTCCTCAATCGACGGAATGTCCCAGTCGGGCAGCGCCCGCAAGGCCGATTCCGCCGTGGCCGCCACCCGGCGACCAGAATCATCCAAGACCTTGGCGGCATCGTCGGGATCCAGTCGAAACTCACCACAGCCTGGCGATCCGGTGAACAGGAACCCCAGCAAACCGACTGCTTGCGACAGCAGTTCCATCCGCTCCTGCACCAACGGAGTCGCGCGACGCAGGATTTCGAGTTGCTCCTCCGTCGGCTCGTCGGGAAGCACCTCGGCACCGATCAGGAACGGCAGCATCCGGGCGGCGAGATCGGCCGGGTCCAGCGCTCGCACCCACAGCGAATTGACGGCAGTGCACTTCTTGAGATCGAAGCGGGCCGGGCTCGCGTTGACCCGATCGAGGTCGAACGCTTCCGCCATCTGGGCCAAGGAGTAGAACTCCACGTCGTCGCCCATTGACCAACCGAGCAGGCCCAGATAGTTCGCCAGGCCCTCGGGCAGGAACCCGTCGCGCTGGTAACGGGAGAAAGCAGACTCCGGGTCACGCTTCGACAACTTCTTGTTGCCCTGGCCCATCACATACGGCAGATGCCCGAACCGGGGAGTTCGACCCGAACCGATACCGATACGGGCCAACGCCTGGTGCAGGGCGAGTTGCCGGGGTGTGGACGAGAGCAAGTCTTCCCCCCGGAGCACATGGGTGATGCGCATTAGGGCGTCATCGACCGGATTGACCAGCGGATAGAGCGGATCACCATTGGCCCGAACCAGCACGAAGTCCGACACGAACTCGGATTTGAACGTCATCGGGCCGCGAATTAGGTCATCGAATTCCCAGTCACCGTCCGGAACCCGGAATCGCACCACTGCCGGACGGTTTTCGGCCTCGAATGTACCGACCTGTCCGGGCGTGAGGTCGCGGCAGCGACCGTCGTAGCCGGAGTCTCGTCCTGCTGCCCGGGCTTCCTCTCGCCGTTGGTTCAGCTCCTCGGGGGTGCAGTAGCAGCGGTAGGCGTCTCCTGATTCGAGCAGCCGCTCGACCACCTCGCGGTAGATGTCCCGGCGCTGCGACTGCCGGTAGGGGCCAAAGTCGCCGCCGACCCCGGGCCCCTCGTCCCACTCAAGACCCAACCAACTGACCGCGTCGACGACCGCCTCGTAGGACTGCTCGGTGTCACGAACCGTGTCCGTGTCCTCGATTCGGAAAACGAACACCCCCTGGTGGCGGCGCGCGAAGGCCCAGTTGAACAGCGCGGTTCGCAGCATTCCCACGTGCGGATCACCGGTGGGAGACGGACAGAATCGCACCCGGACGAGTTCGTTTTCGTCAACCTCGGTCGAGCCCGGAAGGTTGGTCGCGGTTGCGTCAGGCACGCTCCACCACCGCGTTCACCAGCGACCCAATCCCGCTGATCGTCACGTCCACCACGTCGCCATTGCGCAGAGGTGCCGTTCCCGCCGGCGTGCCAGTCAGGATCACGTCGCCGGGCAGCAGCGTCATCACCGAACTGACCCAGGACACGAGTTTCGCCACCGAGTGGATCATGTCCTTGGACGTTCCGAATTGCCGGGACTCACCGTTCACTTCGCAAGTGATTTTCAAGGCGAGCGGGTTGTCGCTCGTCAGGTCGAGTTCCGTCTCGATCCACGGTCCGATCGGGCAGAAGGTGTCGAATCCCTTGGCCCGGGTCCACTGGCCGTCCTGAGCCTGCAGGTCCCGGGCCGTGACGTCGTTGGCGCAGGTGTAGCCCAGGATCACATCAGCCGCGTTCTCCTCCGGTACGTCCCGGCACAGACGGCCGATCACCACGGCAAGCTCCGCTTCGTGCTCGACATACAGCGACCGCGGCGGCAGGGCGATCGCCGTTCCCGGGCCGATCACCGCAGTGGACGGCTTGAGAAACATCAACGGTTCCTCGGGCACCTCGGAGTCCAGCTCGGCAGCGTGCTCGGCGAAGTTCTTACCGATTCCGATGATCTTCGACGGCAGCACGGGGGCCAGCAGCTTCACCTCGGACAGCGGAAACTCCCGGCCCGTGTAACGGGGGGGTTGAAAGGGATGGCCCTCGAATTCCCGAACCAATACGCCACCGTCGGTGGCGATCACCTCACCGAACTCGACCTGATCTCCGAACCTGAACCTGGCGATGCGCATGCGCCAACTGTTTCACGAAGAGGCGCCGTCCGCACCGGGTAGGTCGTGGCCGAGTAGCCCGTAGGCCACCGCATCCTCCAAGGCCATCCAGGAAGCGGCGATCACGTTCTCGTGAACACCGACCGTTGTCCAGTTGCGGTGCCCGTCCGTGGTGTCGACCAGCACCCTGGTCACGGCGCCCGTGCCGGCGACCCCGTCCACTATTCGGACCTTGTAGTCGGTCAGGTGGAACTCCGCCAACTCCGGGAACATCCCGTTGAGAGCTGTCCGCAAGGCGTTGTCCAACGCGTTGACCGGACCGTTGCCCTCCCCCACCGCCGCCACGCGACGATCACCGGCCCGGAGCTTGACCGTCGCCTCACTTTCGACGTCCCCCCGGGCCGTCTGTTCCACGATCACGCGCCACGATTCCACCGCGAACGGCCGTGTGCGCTCACCGGATTGCGCATCGCGCACCAGCAGCTCGAATGACGCGTCGGCTGCCTCGAAAGTCCAACCCGCCGACTCAAGCCGTTTCACGCGCTCGGTCACCTCGGTCAGAACCTCGGGCTGGTCAGCCAGGTCGAGCCCCAGTTCGCGACCCTTGAGCTCGACCGACGCCCGGCCCGCCATCTCGGTGACCAGGACGCGCATGTCGTTGCCCACGACGGTCGGATCGAGGTGGTTGTAGAGCTCGGGATCGACCCGCAGGGCGCTGGCGTGCAGTCCGGCCTTGTGGGCGAACGACGACGAACCGACGTACGGCTGGTGGGTGTCGGGAGCCAGATTGGCGAGGTCGGCGATGGCGTGGGAGATCCGCACCATCTCGCTCAGCGCGGCGGGCGGCACAACCTCGATACCCAGCTTCAACTGCAGATTGGCCACCACGGCGAAGAGATCGGCGTTACCGGTTCGTTCTCCGTATCCGTTGGCCGTGCACTGGACCTGGATCGCGCCCGCCTCAACGGCAGCGATCGTGTTGGCGACGGCACACCCGGTGTCGTCCTGGCAGTGAATACCCAGCGGCGTGGTCGTGCGGGCGGCCACGTCCGCCACCACCCGCCCGAGCGTCGAGGGCAACATTCCCCCGTTGGTGTCGCACAGCACTCCGACGCGCGCCCCGGCTTCACCCAGCGCGTCGAGCAGCGTCACTCCGTAACCGGAGTCGTGCCTGAATCCGTCGAAGAAGTGCTCCAGATCCACGAACACTTCCCGGCCCTGCGACACCAGATAGGCCACGGTGTCGGCGACCATCGCCACGTTCTCGTCCCGAGTCGTGCGCAGAGCCCGTTCGACATGCACGACATCGCTCTTGGCCACCAGGGTCACGATCGGCGCCTGCGACTCGATCAGGGCCCGCACCTGCGGATCATCCTCGACCTGGACGCCGGCCCGGCGGGTCGCCCCGAACGCCACCAGGCGAGCGCGCCTGAGCTCCAACTCGTCTACAGCCCGGGCGAAGAACTCGGTGTCCTTGGGCATCGCTCCCGGCCAGCCGCCCTCGATGTAGCCGACTCCGAACTCGTCAATCAACCGGGCGACGGCCAACTTGTCGGCGACGGAGTAGGTGATTCCCTCTCGCTGGGCGCCGTCGCGCAGGGTCGTGTCGTAGACCTCGACGGCGAGGTGCTCGCGGGACTGGTTTGCTGACGGGGAGTTCATCTCGGGCCTCCGCGGGGTGCGGGTGTAGGGGTTGGTGTCTTGGGGCAAAGAAAAAGCCCCCGGGAATGCGGGGGCAGCGCGCCGGGAGCCTGAAGGCAACGACGCGCTAACTAATGATCTCCAGGGTTCGGGGAACGATGGTCACGAACCCCATTGTCACACACGCGGGCCTCCGGTTGCCCGCCACGGCAGTACCCTAGTGAGACGAGTGGTAGGATCGCGGGTATGACCACAAAGCTCAGTGTCAGCCTGCCCGACGAGGACGTCGCGTATCTGGACTCGATGGCCGCCCCGTCACGCTCGGCCGCGGTTCACGCCGCCATCGCCAGACACCGCCGCGATGCCCTTGAATTCGAGTACGCCGAGGCGTTCGCCGAGTGGCAGGCCGATTCGGACCGACCAGCGTGGGACACCCACTCGGCGGACGGCCTGGAGTGATCGAAAGAGGGGCAATTCACTGGGTCAGTTTCGCTCCGGGTCGACCGGGAAGCGAGGCATCGAAAACGCGCCCAGCCGTCGTGGTGTCCGGCGACGCAGCCAATCGGGCAGCGGTCCGATTCGGCCAGGGAGTGGTTACGGTCTGCCCGATGACCAGCAACATCACCCGCTTGCGCTCGTTCGAAGTCCGGGTCGACGCCTCCGCATCCAGCGGTATCGCCACCGACTCGAAGATCCAGGCCAGCCAGATCAGGTCCGTCGACCTCACCTACATCGGTGAACGGATCGGATCGATCAGCCTGTCCCAGCAGGCGCAGCTCGATGCCGCTCTGCGCCTCCATCTCGAACTCTGATCAGAGAATCGGCCCGACCCCCGCCGCCAGCCGCCGCGTCAGAGTTCGATCCGATGCACCCAACCGTGCGGGTCCGACGCCACACCGGTCTGAATGTCGAGCAGGTGTTCGCGAAGCCGCATCGTGACCGGACCGGGCTGCGCGTCGGCGACCTGCCACGAGCGGTCGCGGGCCTTCACCGTTCCGACCGGGGTGATGACGGCCGCCGTTCCACAGGCGAACACCTCGGTGATCTCGCCGGATTCGCAACCCTGCCGCCACTCGTCGGTCGAGATCCGACCCTCCACCACCTCGTAGCCGTCATCAGCCGCCAGCGTAAGCAGGGTTTCGCGGGTAATGCCGGGCAGCAGCGCTCCGGTGAGTTCGGGCGTCAGCAGCCGCGGTCGGCCGTTCGGACCTTCCCCCTGGACGAAGAACAGGTTCATCCCACCCATCTCCTCGACCCAGCGATGCTCGGCCGCATCCAGCCAGACCACCTGGTCGCATCCGTGCTCTTGAGCCTCAGCCTGGGCGACCAGGGAGGCCGCGTAGTTGCCCGCACATTTCGCCTCGCCGGTCCCTCCGGGGGCCGCCCGGACGTAGTCGTCGCACAACCACACGGAGACCGGCTTGACCCCTTGGGGAAAATACGGCCCGGCGGGTGAAGCGAGCACCAGGAACGAGTACTGGTTGGCCGGCCTGACCCCGAGCCCGACTTCGGTCGAGAACATGAATGGGCGCAGATAGAGCGACCGGTCCCGACCCCCGGGAACCCACTCGTGGTCCTGCCGGAGCAGCACGTCGATGGACTTGAGGAAAAGCTCATCGGGCAGTTCGGGCATGGCCAGTCGGCGCGCCGAACGGCGGAATCGGGCGGCGTTTCGCTCGGGCCGAAAAGTGGCCACCGATCCGTCGGGATGACGGTAGGCCTTGAGCCCCTCGAAGATCGACTGTCCGTAGTGGAGGACATTGCTGGCCGGATTCATCGCCAGCGGTTGAAAGGGGACCAGCGCCGGATCGTGCCAAC
>JAUYKX010000271.1 GCA_030699055.1 Candidatus Nanopelagicales bacterium | reverse complement strand
CCTGCTGGACACTCGGGCGGCCGTGAGTCATTGGAAGGCGGAGGGACTGGATCTGAGTCCGATTCTGGTCATGCCGGAGTTGTCGGAGGGCACTGCGCGGCGTCAGGTCGTGTCGCAGGATCACGGCCTGGAGAAGGCCCTTGACAACCAGCTCATCGAAATGTGCCGGGATGCCATCGAGCGAGGGGAACCGGTCAGGGTTCGGATGGAGATTCGAAACGTCAACCGAACCGTTGGAACGATGCTCGGCAGCGAGATCAGTAGGCGGTACGGCTCGGCCGGGTTGCCCGAGGAGACCATCGACATCACCCTGGTGGGATCGGCGGGACAGTCATTCGGTGCGTTCCTCCCGCGAGGAGTGACCTTGCGATTGGAGGGAGACGCGAACGACTACCTGGGCAAGGGGCTGTCCGGTGGGCGGTTGGCGATTCGCCCCGACGGGGCGGCGCCATTCCGGCCGGAGGAGCAGATCATCGCGGGCAATGTGATCGCGTACGGCGCCACCGGAGGTGAAATCTTCATCCGCGGCCAGGTGGGCGAGCGCTGCTGCGTGCGCAATAGCGGCGCGACCGTCGTGGTGGAAGGAGCCGGCGACCATCTATGCGAGTACATGACCGGTGGGCGGGTAATCGTGCTGGGTGCTACGGGCCGAAATGTGGCCGCCGGAATGTCCGGTGGGATCACCTTCGTGCTCGATCTCGATCCAGCGGCGGTGAATGGTGAACTCGTCGATGTGGAACCGCCCAACGACGCCGACTGCGATTTTCTCGTGGAGATCATTGCCGCTCACGCGGAGCAGACGGGTTCCGATCTCGCCCGTTCGTTGCTCGCCGACTGGGCCAATACGCTCAGCCGGTTCAGCAAGATCATGCCGCGGGATTATCGGCGAGTGCTCAATGCCATCGCGCTCGCCGAGGAACTCGGAGAGGATCCGGATCGATTCGTCATGGAGGTGGCCAGTGGCTGACCCGAGGGGTTTCCTGAAGGCTGGTCGGACATTGCCGGCTCGGCGGCCGGTCGACGTGCGGATCCGGGACTGGCGCGAGGTATACGAGGACTTTCCCGAGACCGACATCGTGCGCCAGGCCAGTCGTTGCATGGATTGCGGTGTTCCTTTCTGTCATGACGGCTGCCCGCTCGGCAATCTGATTCCGGAATGGAACGACCTCGTTTGGCGACAAGACTGGGTCGCGGCCATGGAGCGACTTCATGCGACCAACAACTTTCCCGACTTCACCGGGCGGCTGTGCCCGGCTCCGTGCGAGACGGCCTGCGTACTGGGGATTAACCAGGATCCGGTGACGATCAAGCAAATTGAGTTCGAGATTGTGGATCGGGCCTGGAATGAGGGGTGGATCAGGCCGCACCCGCCGGCTCACCTGACGGGCAAAACGGTCGCTGTCGTCGGATCGGGGCCTGCCGGGCTGGCTACGGCCCAACAATTGGTCCGAGCCGGCCACACGGTCGCGGTGTATGAACGATCCGATCGGGTGGGTGGCCTGCTGCGTTACGGCATCCCCGAATTCAAGATGGAAAAGCGACACATCGACCGGCGGATCGGTCAACTCCGGGCCGAGGGAGTGAAGTTTCGCACCGAGATCGAGGTCGGTATTGACATCACGGCCGACGACCTGCGCCGCCGTTACGACGCTGTCGTGCTGGCCATCGGTTCGACTGTTCCCCGGGGCCTTTCGGTTCCGGGGTCGGATCTCAATGGCGTCCATCAGGCGATGGAGTACCTGCCGTTGGCGAATCGCGTCTGCGAAGGAGACCTCGAGGTCTCGCCGATCAACGCTCATGGCAAGAATGTTGTGATCATCGGCGGTGGAGACACCGGGGCCGACTGTCTGGGGACGGCAGTAAGACAGGAAGCGGCATCCATCATCCAACTCGAGATCATGCCCAGGCCTCCGGAGGCCCGGCCGAGTGGTCAGCCTTGGCCCATCTACCCGAACGTGTTTCGGATCAGCTCGGCGCATGAGGAGGCGGGTGAGCGCCGTTTCGGGGTCAGCACGCTCGCCTTCCACGATCGGGGCAACGGACAGGTCGCCGGGCTCGAGCTGGTCGAGGTGTCCTGGGATAACGGATCCTTTTCGTCAATCGAGGGTAGTGAGCACAGGCTTCCGGTCGACTTGGTGTTCATGGCGATGGGATTCACCGGGCCGGAAGCGGGACTGATCGGAGAGCAACTCGGTTTGGGTATCGATCAGCGGGGAAACATTGTTCGCGATGAGGGTTACCAGACCGAGGTGGAAGGCGTGTTCGTTGCCGGTGACGCCGGGCGCGGGCAGAGCCTGATCGTTTGGGCAATAGCCGAGGGTCGAGGCGCCGCTGCGGCGGTGGACCGGTACCTGACCGGGACGACCAACCTTTCGACGCCGATTTCCAGCAGTGCCCGACAGAGAGTGGTGTGATCATGTATCGGCGTCGAGCAAAGATCGTCTGTACGCTCGGTCCGGCGGTCAGGAGCCGACAGGACGTGGTCTCTCTGGTTCGGGCGGGGATGGACGTGGCCCGGATTAACCTGAGTCACGGAACCCACGACGAGCATCGCGAGGCGATCGCGGCAGTTCGCTACGCGACCGACGTTACCGGGCGCGGGGTTGGTGTCCTGGCGGACTTGCAGGGACCGAAGATCCGTCTCGGCACGTTCTCGTCCGGCCCGGTCAATCTCTCGGTGGGAGATCGGTTCGTCATCACCGCGGATGACGTCGTCGGAGATGCCGGCAGATGTTCGACTACGTACACGGGTCTTCCTGGTGACGTCAAGGCCGGTGACCTGATGCTTATCGATGACGGTCGAATTGCGGTGCAGGTCATCGAGGTCAGCGGAAATGACGTCGTCACTGAAGTGCTCGAAGGTGGGCCGGTGTCGGACCACAAGGGCATCAATCTGCCTGGCGTAGCCGTGAGCGCCCCTGCCCTCACCGAGAAGGACCTGGCAGATTTGCGGTGGGTGCTCGCTGCGGGAGCCGATCTCGTTGCGCTCTCGTTTGTGCGCTCACCTTCCGACGTCGACGTCGTGCGCGCGGTCATGGACGAAATGACCTGCCGCGTTCCGATTCTGGCGAAAATTGAGAAGCCGCAGGCGGTCGAACTGATCAGCGAAATCGTCGACAGGTTCGACGGGATCATGATCGCCCGGGGTGACCTCGGCGTGGAGCTACCTTTGGAAGAGGTACCGCTCGTTCAGAAGGACATAATCGATCACTGTCGGGCGGCGGGAAAGCCGGTAATCGTCGCCACCCAGATGCTCGACTCGATGGTGACCGACCGCCGACCGACGCGGGCCGAGGTCTCGGACGTGGCCAACGCCGTCATCGACGGAGCCGATGCCCTCATGCTGTCGGCAGAGACCGCGGTGGGCCGTCATCCGGCGCTGGTGGTGGACACCATGTCGCGGATCATTCTGCACGTTGAGGCGGACGTGGTCGGCAAGTTCCGTCCCCCTGCCGATACGAAGCTCGGATCAACCGCTCGGGCGATGACCCGGGCCGCGTGCGAGGTCGGCGCCGCCGTCCGCGCCACTCATTTGTGTACATTCACCGAGACTGGTCTTTCGACCCGGCTCGTGTCCCGCCACAGATCCCCGATTCCACTGATCGCCTTCACCCCGAACCAAAGGGTCAGGTCGCAGTTGGCCCTGGTCTGGGGGGTGGAGACCTTCATGGTCGAGCCGGCGCGTAGCACCGACCACATGGTGGTGCAGGTTGATGCCCAGTTGCTGCGGTTCGGCCGATGCCAACCGGGCGATCGGGTGGTGGTCGTGGCCGGCGTTCCCCCCGGCGTCACCGGTACGACCAACGGCATGCGTGTTCACGTGATGGGTTCACCTGTGCGTGAAGGCGACGAAGACCGCTGAGCACCTGGCAACTTGCCGGATCGAACCGTCTTCGGCGCGAAATGGCGTCAGTCGACCGAGCGGCGGGCTTCGGGGTTCAGTACGCCCCACTGGATCAGTTGCTCAGCCAGGACACTCGGCTGTTCGTCATAGATCACGGCCAGGGTTCGCAGATCATCCTGTCTGATTGAAAGCACGCGCCCGTTGTAATCGCCGCGTTGGGCCTGGATCGCGGCGGCATACCGGGCCAATGGGCCGGCTTTGTCCGCCGGAACCTGACCGAGGCGTTCCAGGTCGAGAACGAGTCGCGGAGGTGGCTCAGCCGCCACCGCCGGGGCGGAATCGGGAAGCAGCTCGACTACCGGGACGCCGTAGAACTCGGCGAGTTCGGCCAACTTCTGAACCGTTACCGCTCTGTCGCCCCGCTCGTAGGAGCCCACGACCACGGCTTTCCACCTGCCGCCGGAGCGTTCCTCGACCCCGTGCAGGCTCAGTCCTTGCTGCTGGCGAATTGCCCGCAGCTTCCCGCCAAGAGCCTTGGCGTAGTCGCTGGCCATCGAACCCCCGGCTGTCACTGGGCATGTTTTCGCTTCCAGACCGCCGCTGGGTCGTCGAAGCCTTCACGTCAGGTTACGCAGCGTCACGTCTCGATGCAACTCGCGTCGCCGGGGGCTGAGCCGCGCGGGTGGGGGGAGGCGATTGCCGGTCGGCAAGATCGTCGGGCTGGCCTGGTAGGTTCGGCGCGGACCGGTAAGACAGACATCCTTAATGGCCGTCCTGTGAGGCGGGAAGGAGTCATGGTGGCCTCTCGAGCCCGGGAGTTGTTGGACTCCGCTGACATCGATCGAGTTCTTACGCGCATCGCGCACGAAATTGTCGAGCGGGCCAAGGGCTCAAGCGATTTGGTGATCATCGGCATTCGAACCAGGGGTGCGCCGTTGGCCCGCAGAATCGCCGGGAAGATCGAGGAAATCGAGGGAGCGGCCGTACCGGTCGGCGCGATTGACATCACGATGTACCGAGACGATCTCAGGTTGCGGCCGGCGCGGGCGGTCGGAACCACGGATCTGCCGCCGGATGTCGGAATCGACGGCAAGACGGTGCTGCTGGTGGATGACGTTCTGTTTTCGGGACGGACCATCAGGGCGGCGCTGGATGCGCTCGGAGAGTTGGGTCGACCCCAACGAGTGAGGTTGGCCGTGTTGATCGACCGGGGCCATCGTGAATTGCCGATCAGGGCCGACCATGTCGGGAAGAACGTACCGACTTCAGCCCGGGAACAGATCAAGGTTCGGTTGCGTGAGATCGATGGCGTTGATTCTGTGACCTTGGAATCGGGTCCCGCGGAACCGAAGGGCTCACCGCCGGAACCGGTGGATGCGGCGTGATCCGGCATCTGCTGTCGGCTGCCGATTTGTCGAGAGAAGATGCGGTCGTGGTCTTGGACACGGCGGCGCAACTGGCCCGGATTTCCGATCGACCGATCAAGAAGCTACCGACTCTGCGGGGGCGAACCGTCGTCAACCTGTTTTTTGAGGATTCGACCCGGACCCGGATCTCCTTCGAGGCCGCTGCCAAACGTCTTTCCGCGGATGTCATCAACTTCGCGGCGAAGGGATCAAGCGTTTCCAAGGGCGAAAGCCTTAAGGACACCGCGATGACCCTTGAAGCCATGGGTGCCGATGCGGTGGTCATTCGTCACGCGGCCAGTGGGGCTCCGCATCGCCTGGCCAAGGCCGGCTGGATCAGCGGCAGTGTGATCAACGCTGGCGATGGTCGTCATGAGCACCCGACACAAGCCCTGCTCGACGCGTTCACCCTCCGCCGCCATCTGTGTGGCGGGCAGGGCGATCTGGCCGGCGTCTCCATCGCGATAGTCGGAGACGTACTACACAGTCGGGTGGCCCGATCGAACGTACTGCTGCTGGGGCAGCTCGGGGCGCGGGTGACTCTGGTGGCTCCGCCGACACTACTGCCCGTCGGGGTCGAAGAGTGGTCGTGCGAGGTGTCGTATTCGCTCGATGACGTCTTGCCGGAAGTCGACGCGGTGATGATGTTGCGCGTTCAGTTGGAGCGGATGGACGCCTCGTTTTTCCCCACCGCTCGGGAGTACAGCCGCCGATACGGGCTGGATGCGCATCGGCTTCGGGCTCTTCGGCCAGACGGGATAGTGCTTCATCCGGGGCC
>JAUYKX010000269.1 GCA_030699055.1 Candidatus Nanopelagicales bacterium | reverse complement strand
GGTCGGCCAGACACCGGGCAATTTCGCCGGCCAACGCACGTTCCTCGGCGGCGGCGGACAACTCGCCACCCTCCGTGTCAATCACGGTGACCAACGGCAACCGCAATTCGTCGGCCAACCTGATGCCTCGACGAGCGAACCGCAGGGCACCTGGGCCGAGCGGATCTCCTCCACTCTGCGCCAGCCGGTCCTGCCCGACGATCACACAACGCTGACCGGCCACCCGGGCCAGCGCCACCCGAACCGCAGCGGATCGCTCCCCCGCCCCGGTCCCGAGCAATTCGGTCACCTCGCTCGACGCGGCGAACAGTCCCGCCAGGCCTTCAGCGTTGACCGCCGGCTGGGCCGCCTCCCCTGATCCGGCCACCGCCTCGCCGGGGCTACCCGTGGTGACCGACAGGGTCCTGTCGAGCACCGGCCTCAGCTCGTCCAGTCCCAACAATCCGTCGATGATTCCCACGCGAGCCAGGTTGTCCGTCGTCTGGACCCCGTCCGGCAGCGATCTGCCGATGAGTGGCTCAAACAGGCGAGGACCCAGAAATCCGGCAGTGGCCCCGGGTTGGCCGAAAGTGATCTGGCCGAGGGAAGCCCAGGTAGCCATGGTCCCGCCGGTGGTCGGATGACGAACCCACACCACCATGACCTGTCCGGATTCCCGATGAGCCCGGGCAGCCGCCGCAATATCGATCATCTTCACGAAGGCCGGGGTGCCCTCGTCAATCCGGGTTCCGCCCGATGCGGGCGAGGCGAACACCGGCAGATCGAGGGCAGCAGCCGTCCGAAGAGCACCGACAATTCGGTTCGCGGTCGCTCGCCCCAGAGAGCCGGCCTGGCAAGCGAAGTCGCTGATGATCACCGCCACCCGTCGACCCCGGATGCGTACCTCACCGATTTGAACTGCCTCGGCGCCAGCGTCCAAAGCCTCCCCAGGAATCACCCAGGACCGGAAGCTCCCGGTGTCGGCCACGGCCGCCAGAACGTCGCCGGCAGTGATGGATTCGGGCTTCACAGCCGACAAGCGTGGATCGCCGTCACCAGGATTCCGCGAGCTCCGATCGCGTAGAGCTCATCCATCACCCGATGCGCATCTGATCGCGGCACCATGGCACGGACGGCCACCCATTTCTCGTCGCGCAAGGGTGAGATCGTCGGTGACTCAAGCCCCGGAGTCACCGCGCTGGCTTCATCGAGCTTCTCGTTTCGGATGTCGTAATCGACGAGGACGTAGCTGCGAGCCAGCATCACACCCTGAATCCGACGGATCAGGGTCGCAGCGGCCGACGACTGCTCACCCTCGGCCGGTCCGATCAGCACCGCAACGCTCTCCAACAAGACTGGTCCGACGAATTCCAGGCCCGCTTGCTTCATGGTCGTGCCAGTGTCGACAACGTCTGCCACCGCATCGGCAACCCCGAGTCGAACGGCGTTCTCAACCGCCCCGTCGAGTTCCACGACTTGGGCGGTCAAGTCGTTGGTTTCCAGCCAACCCGCCAGCACCCCGGCGTACGACGTCGCAATGCGCCGGTTCGCCAGTTCGGTCACCGCGGTGACCGTCCCCGCAGGCGCCGCCAGCCGGAACGTCGATCTACCGAATCCCAAGTCGAGCAGCTCGCGGGCGTCAGAGCCGGAGTCGGCCAGCATGTCCCGACCGGTGATCCCCAGATCCAACCGACCGGAACCGACATAGGTCGCGATGTCCCGCGGCCGTAGGAAAAAGAACTCGGCATCGTTTTCCGGATCCCGAACCACCAGATCCCGGGGATGACTCGACTGCAGGTACCCGGCGTCGTGCAACATCGATCGAGCGCCCTCGCTCAACGCGCCCTTGTTCGGTACGGCGATCCGCAGCATGGCGTCCCCTCGTCAATGGGAGTGCGGGATGGAATCCTCGGCCGCCCCGATCATAGGTGCCGGTACACGTCTTCCAGCGTCAGTCCATTCGCCAGCATCATCGCCTGAGCGTGGTACAGCAATTGCGAGATCTCGTCGGCTGTGCGTTCGGGTCCCTCGTATTGGGCGGCCATCCAGACCTCCGCCGCCTCCTCTACCAACTTCTTTCCCACCGCATGGGTCCCGGCGGCCACCAAACGCACCGTGTCCGACGCGGGGTCCGCGGTCGCGACCTTGCCCGACAGCTCGGCGAACAACTCTTCGAAGGTCTTCACCTGGTCAGGGTAGAGGTCAAACCGATACCGGTCCGCGCGAGGCTCGTCGCTGCTAGGTTGCCCGCCATGGGTCATCTGCTACTCACCGGCGCAACTGGCATGGTCGGCCGCGAAGTACTGGCGAGGGCGATCGAGGATCCGAGGTTTGACCGAGTCTCCTGCCTGATCCGGCCTGACGAGCGGCGATCGGCCGACGAGCGCCTGCGGGATCTGTGCGAGCACCTCGATCTCCCGGCGGGGGGCAAGTTGCGGGCGCTGTCCGGTGACGTCACCGAGCCCGGTCTGGGAGTCAATCTCAGGCAACTATCAGGGGTCACACACGTGCTGCACTGTGCGGCGACGGTGTCCTTCAATCATCCGCTGGCCGAGGCGCGTCGCATCAACGTGGGCGGTGCGCGGCACGTCCTGGACGTGTGCCGCAGACTGAAGCGGTTGGAGCGCTTGGACGCCGTTTCCACCTGCTATGTCGCCGGGCGGCGTACTGGGTTGATCAAGGAGTCGGATCTCGAACACCAGTGCGGGTTCCACAACACGTACGAGCAAACCAAGTACGAGTCCGAAGAGTTGTTGCGCGCGGCGATGGTCGACCTGCCCATCGCCGTTCATCGGCTGTCGATTGTCGTCGGGGATTCGCGCAGCGGTGCCACGGGAGCCTGGAAGGTGCTCTACTGGCCGCTGAAAATAGTGGCCCGAGGGTGGTTGCCGGTGGTGCCCTACGACCCGAACGGACGACTGGACATCGTCCCGGTCGACTTCGTGGCCGACGCGATCTTTGCCTTGTCGCGGGATCCGCGGACCATCGGGGGCACTTTCCATCTCGCGGCGGGACCGGGTAGAGACACGACGATGGGCGAGCTGTTCCGTCGGGTCTTCGCTCAACTGCATCGCCGCCCACCGCTGCGGGTGCCACCGGTGGTATTCCGCCAGGTGATCCGACCAGCGCTGATGTTGGCCCCGTCCGAGCGACTCAAGCGGACCCTGCGCACCGCGATCGTCTATCGCCCGTACTTGGAACTGCGCCTCCAGTTCGACACCACCCAAGCCGACGAGCTGCTGACCGCCGCCGGCGTCATCTGCCCCCGAGTGGACGACTACTTCGACACCATCCTGCGGGCGGCCATCGATTCCGACTTCGGTCGACGCAAGTTGCCCTCATAACCGGACCGTTGCGGCTCTTTCCGGACCACCTGCTCGACCAGGTCCGCGACTTGGCGAGGGTCGTCGTGCTCCCAGCAACGCACGACCGACCAACCGGCGGCCCGGAGCGCCGAATCCGTATCGCGATCCCGCGCCGTGTTGGCCGTCAACTTCGCATTCCACCAATCCCGATTGGCCTTCGGGACAGTCCCGTGCTCGGGACACGCATGCCAGAAGCAACCGTCCACGAACACGGCAACCCGAGCCCTGGTGAAAACGATGTCCGCCGAACGCCGCAGCGTCGGATCGGGTCGGAAGTTCACCCGGTATCGCAGGCCTCGCGAGTGAAGCTCGCGCCTCAACTCCAACTCAGCCCCGGTGTCGCGGGTGGCCTGAGCTGCCATCCGGGCACTGACCCCGGGCGACGAGGGCTCGGGCGCCGAAGACCGGACTTGTCGCAATCTCGGTCAGGACACTTTCTCGCCGACGGGAAGCCGACCTCTCTTGGCCATGGCGATCGCGTGGCGCTGAAGGGTTCGCAGATTCGCCTCGGGAGGCAACGCCGGTGTGCCCAGCAGTTGCAGGATCACGATCCTCTTCCCGCGCCGGGCCATGACCTCCATCAGGGCGTTGCCGAACGGCTGCGCGGTAGCCAGGTGCAGTTCAACGCCCCGCCGCTGGCGCTCAACAAAGCTTCCGGGCCACCGCTGCAGGTTCTGCGACCTCTCCGCCACGACCTGCTTGGCCAGTCGGGCCTTTCGAAGCCTCCCGGCCATGCCGACGTACTGCTCCGTACTGAGTCCCACCTTGAGGGTCCAGCCTCGAGTGACGCACGGGGACACGACGCTGCAACTCGGCGTGAATTCGCTCCAGACCAGCTTGAGGCCCAAATCACCGGGGGTGGGGATGGTCACGAATGCAACTCTGCTTGGCGCCGCCTCGACCGGAGCGACCCCCGCCGCCAGCACACCGACAGCCACCAAGCTGCCTGCGAGCTTCCACCACTTGCGGCGTCCATCCATGAAGAGCTCCTTCGCCGGGCGGCACATGGCCCCCGAGTCACCGCTGGCAGAACCACCGTTGCCAAGGAAACTACTGCCAGGCTCCCCCCGACCGGATTGCCCAGTCAAGACAGGCCACCCGGTTGCTGCAATGACGGCTCCGGATCAGGAAGCTGGCGGGCAATCACCAAAGCTGTAGACGTATTCCCGGCCGTTGATG
>JAUYKX010000268.1 GCA_030699055.1 Candidatus Nanopelagicales bacterium | reverse complement strand
CGCCCGACTGGCCAGCCTGCGCCAGCTGTTGTTCGAGCTCGGCATCCACGACCAGCCGCCGCGGCGCCGCCCGTGGTCCCGGACCCTGGAGCAGCGGTTCGCCGAGGTTGCGATGGCCGACCAGGTCCGTGCCGTGCTGCTGCGTTACGTGCAGACCCGAGCCAGCGTGCTGCGTCCGCGGTCGGTGGAGTCGCTGGTCAACGACCTGCTGCCATTCGCGGAGTTCCTCACCGCCCAGCATCCCGACGTCACCAGCCTGCGCGACCTGCGACGCAGCCAAGTCGAGGAGTTCCTGATCTGGAACCGCACCCGTCCGTGGCGCGGCCGTAAAGCGCGAGCCCAACCGGTGTCCGTGGCGGTTGCGCAGTCCGCTGTGCTCAGCTTGCGGAACCTGTTCGAGGACATCGCCGTCTGGGGATGGGCGGAGGCACCCGCCGGCCGGTTGGTGTTCGCCGCCGACGTTCCCAAGCTCGACCGGGCGCTGCCACGTGCCCTGGCCCCGGACGTCGACGCGCGGCTGATGTCCGCCGTCGCCGAGCTTTCCGATCCGTTCGCCCGGGTCGGGCTGCAGGTGCTGCGCGGCACCGGCCTGCGGGTTGGTGAGCTGCTCGACCTGGAGGTCGGCGCCGTCGTGGACTACGGACCGGCCGGCACCTGGCTGCGGGTCCCGCTGGGCAAGCTCGCCACCGAGCGCACCGTGCCGCTCGACGAGCAGACCCTGGCAGCGCTCGACGAATGGGCGCATCGGCGGGGCGGCCATCGCCCGATCCCACACCCCCGCACCGGGCGGCCCACCGACTTCCTGTTCACCGAGCACGGCCGCCGGCTGGGAGCGACCCGGCTCCGCAACGGCCTCATCGCCGCAGTGGCGGAAGCCGGTCTTCGCGATCCGGCCGGTCGACCGGTGACGGTGACGCCGCACCAGCTGCGGCACACCTATGCCACCACGTTGGCCAACGCCGGCATGTCGCTGCAGGCGCTGATGGCGCTGCTCGGTCACGTCACCCCGGAGATGACCATCCGCTACGCCACCCTCGCATCGCCAACACTGCGCGGCGCCTATGACGAGGCGATGGGCAAGATGCGGCGCCAGCTCACACTGACGCCGGTCGGACGACCGATCGTGCCCGACAAGGTGTCCTGGCTGGCCAGTGAGATGCTCAAGACCCGGGTCGCGCACGGCTACTGCTCCCGCCACGAGTCCCAAGGGCCCTGCCCCTACGCCAACATCTGCGAAACCTGCGACAACTACACCCCGGCCGCAGAGTTCGAACCCGCACTGAGCGATCAACTCGACGACGTCCGAGCGCTGCAAGCCGATGCCGAACAGCGGGACTGGACCGGCGAGGAAGAACGACACCGGCACGTCGCCGAAGCCCTCGAGAAGCACCTCGACAGCATCCGGCCGAGATGAGCCGCATCGCCGGATCACTTGCCCCGCCCACGAGGGCCGGATAAAGGAGCGGCTCAACCGCGAGATCCGCCGCCGCACCGACGTGGTCGGGATCTTCCCCGACCGGGCCAGCATCATCCGGCTCGTCGGCGCCATCCTGGCCGAGCAACACGACGAATGGGCCGAAGGCCGCCGCTACCTCGGACTCGACGTCCTCGCCCGCGCCCAGGCCGTCAACACACACGTCGAGGAGGTGAGCGAGCCCGAGCTTCAGGCCCTCACGGCCTGACCAACACGCCCAACCGAGGGATCAACCTCGTACACCACGCCCCAGGACTTGACCTCCGCCGCCCCTGGCTGCTCGCAATGATCACCACCGGGACCAGCGCTGGGCTGATTGCTGTCGCGATCGTTGCCATGGTCGGGCCAGGGTGGCGCACGGTGTGGGCCGCGGTCGGCCTCGCATCAGCGGCAGCGGCGTTGCTCAACCTGCGCTGGACCCCACGGGTGGCGCCGGTGTCGCGCGGGGGGATCAACCGGGTCCCGTGGCGGCCGCTGCTCCTCCCGGCTGCCTACTCTGTGGGCTACCACTTGGCGACGACGCTGTTCTTCACCTACGCCGCCGAGACACTGCGCCGCGGCGGGCTACCGCCCCAGTCAGGATCGGCGCTCTACGCTGCCATCGGCGTTGTCGGCCTCGTCGGGCTGCTGACCGGGCGCTGGTCGGAGGCAATCGGCGCCCAACGGGTCGCAGCCTCCTGCCTCGGACTCCTCGCCGTCTCCCTCGCCATCCTGGCACTCGCCGGCGACACCTGGGCTGCCGCGCTCGCTGCCGCGGTGATCTTCGCCCCGGGTTATCTGGGAGGCGCCGCGGTCATCGCCATTTGGACCTCCTCCTTGGCGCCCGAGCGCTCGATCGAGGTGATGACGAGCGTCCTCACCGTCGGCGCGCTCGCCGCCGTAGTCGGCCCGACGGTCGTCGGTGGACTCGTAGGCTCATTCGAACTGGCCACGGTTCTACTCGGGCTCGCCGTGCTCACCGCGGCCGGTTCCGCGGCACTGGTGGCACGACGGGCTTGATCGCGACGCCCCACCACTCTGGGTACCGATTTCGCCGTCAGCAGCCCCGACATAGTCGTTCGCTCGGGCCGCGATCAGCGTCGCGACTCCGCCGACGCGCTCGCCGACCCGGTGACTGCAGATTTTCCGACTGCTGCGCCGAGCGTCGCACGCGACTCGGGCCTTCGAGCGGTGAGACCCTGTGGTGCCAGCGGCGAACCCAGCCGCTCGCGACTCGCCCCCATTCGGGCCAGGTTGGAGTTGCCGCAGGTCGTACCAAGACCAATGGACCGATCCACGGCCGCTGTGCGTGATCCGCGAGCGGGCCGCACCTCAGACGCCCCAGACCGAATGGCCGCGTGGCGTGTCGAAGTGATAGTCGGTGGCCGGTGCGGTGAACAAGGTGCGACCGAGTTCCGTTGCCTGGTCGAGCGGGCGCCGTGGATCGTTGGCGACATCGCCCCGCGAGTTGCCGTGGCCGTAGACGACCCCCACCAGATGCTGGCGGTTGTAGCGGGCGATCTCTTGGACCTGATGCACCAGGCCCAGCGAAGCGGACGGGTACGTCTCCTCGGACGCGATGAGCAGACCGATGCGCTTGCCCGGCAGGGCAGACAGCACACGATCAGCCTCAGGCGCCGCTGCGGAGGTGTAGCAGAACACTCGATCGAAGAAGGCCTTCAGTCGCGCCGCCATGCCGTAGTAGTGCAGCGGCGTGGCGATCAGCAGGCCGTCGGCCGGCACCACCTGATCGAGTAACAGCGACTCATATTCGTCGGGGATCGTGCACCGTCCATCACTTCCGCGGCAGGTGCGACAGTCATCCAGCACACCCGAGACCTGGTCTGCGAGGAAGACGCTGCTGACGTCCGCTCCGCTGGCAGTGGCGCCACTCGCGGCCGCGGCCAGCAACTGGCTGCTGTTCCCGTCGCGTCGCGGGCTGGCATTCAGAGCAAGGATGCGCATACCCGCTACTGTGGATGTGAAAAATCGTTTTGGCAACAACAAAGAAAGTGGTTGCATATGCTTTGGTTTGTCGTCGTTCTGGCCGGCGTGTTCGAGATTGCCTGGGCCCAGAGCATCAAGGCGTCCGAAGGGTTCACCAAGCTGTGGCCCAGTGTGTTGGCGACTGGTCTGACCCTCGCAGTGGTGTACACCCTCGCCGTAGCGATGCGGCACCTGCCTACCGGCTCGGTGTACGTGGTGTTCACCGGCATGGGCGCGCTCGGCACCGCACTGATCGGCATTCTGCTGCGTGATGAAGCCACCAGCCCGCTGCGGCTGATCGGGCTGTGCACTGTCGTCGTGGGGGTCGTCCTGTTGTACTTGGGAGAGTCCGCAACCGGCTAGTAACCGGTGGCCATCGGCGAGATGCACGAGGCATCGCCCTCGCACGGACCAGCCCTCGCCCTCAGTTGATGGCGAGCTCCGTCGACAGGGACTCCATCATACGAATCCCGCCGATGCTGTTGGAGGCGGCGTCCAGCGCGGGCCCATAGACGCCGATCCCACCGACTCCAGGGACGATCCCGAGCATGGCTCCCGAGACACCGCACTTGGCCGGGATCCCGACCGCGTACGAGTACCAGCCGGAGCTGATGTACATCCCAGTCGTGAGCATCAACCGCCGCACACCGTGGACATCGCGCAGGGGTGGCAGGTCGGGTACCGAGGCGATCCGCGAGTCGTGAGCCAGCAAGCCACCGGCCGTCGCCAAGTCGTCGACATCGACCTGGATCGCACACATCTGACAGTACGCCCACAACAGGTCTTCTACGTCGGCCGTGACAATGCCGCAACTGCGGAGGAAGTAGCAGATCGCCCGGTTCCGATCGGCGCTAGCGAACTCCGCGGCGGCGACGTCCAGATTGACGTCGATCTTGGGGTTGTTGCTGAGTGTCCGGATCAGATCCAGGACCCGTGAGACTCGAGTCTCGGCGTCGCCACCGTCCAGCATGTCAACGAC
>JAUYKX010000267.1 GCA_030699055.1 Candidatus Nanopelagicales bacterium | reverse complement strand
AGTCGGCCTCAAGCTGAGCCCGCTGCTTGTCGCTCAGCGGAATGTACAGGGCAGCCTCGGCGATCGATGTGTCGTTCTTGACGTAGTAGTCCAGGAACTGGAGGAATCCCTGGTTGGACGCCAGCGACTTCGCCGAGGGGTAGACGAACAGGGGGCGCCCGAGCGGGGTGTACGTACTGTCCTGCACAGCGGCCGCCGACGGCTTGACACAACCGGCACCCGAGTCGATCTCGACCACGTTCAGCTTGCTCTGGTTCTCTTCGTAGTACGTGAACCCGAAGTAGCCCAGACCTCCCTTGGTACCGGTCACACCCTGCACGATCACGTTGTCGTCTTCGCTGGGCGTGTAATCGGTGCGACTGGCCCCCTCTTTGCCGTTGATCTCATCGGTGAAGTAGTCGAACGTGCCGGAGTCGGTGCCCGGCCCGAACAACGTCAGGGGAACGTCGGGGAAAGAAGGTGAGACCTGATTCCAGTTCTTGATCTGCGACTTGGGCTCCCAGATCTTCTTGAGTTGGGCGGTGGTCAGGCACTTGGCCCAGGTGTTCTCCTTGTTCACCACGACACTGAGGGCATCATTGGCGACGGTGAGCACCTTGTACTCGATGCCCGCCGACTTACAGGCCTGGATCTCGCTGTCCTTGATGGGCCGGGAAGCGTCGTTCATGTCGGTCTCGCCACGGCAGAACTTCTCGAATCCGCCTCCGCTACCGGACGTACCCACCGTCACATTGACGCTGGAACCACTCGCCCGGAACTTTTCCGCCGCGGCGGACGTCAGCGGGGCCACTGTCGATGAACCGTCGACGCGAACACCGGTTCCCGAGCCCGAACCCTGACCTCCTCCACAGGCCGCCAGAACAAGGGTGCCGGCGGCGGCCAAGGCCCCCACAACTACCGCTTTGGTACGTGTCACTGTTCCTCCATCTGTCGGTTTGCCCCATCGAAATCGGTTGGTTCGATGGCTGGCGTCCCGGACGCTACGAAGCGGTGGTGGCCACCATGGCGCAAACCGGTTAACAGATGGTGAACAGGCAGTGACTCCGGGTTGAACCCATCCGTTGCTACGGAAGTCGGACGGAAATCAGCGCGAGCGGGCGCCCGGAAATGGTCCCGCTTTGGGCAACAGCGAGGGCAGCGGTCGACCCAGTTGTTCCGACAGCCATTCCGCCGCCCGAATCAGGGCGTCGAGGTCCATGCCGGTGTCGACGCCGGATCGCTCCAGGGCGAACACCAGATCCTCAGTGGCGATGTTGCCCGTGGCCCGAGGCGCGAAAGGGCAGCCCCCGATGCCACCCAGGCTGGCGTCCAAAACCCCAATTCCGGCTTCAAAGGCCGCGAGCGCATTGGCGTAGCCCGTGTTGCGAGTGTTGTGGAAGTGCGCCCGCAGGCGAACGGCACCTGTTTCGGCAGCGACTGCTTGCCGGACGGCCGTGGCGCGCTGCCGCACGTCACGCGGAACAGCCACCCCGATCGTGTCGGCCAACGCGATCTCGTCAACCCCCGCCGCCGCCAGCCTCCCGGCCACATCAACCACGCGAGCGCCCGGCACCTCCCCCTCGAACGGGCAACCGAACGCAGCCGACAGGGCCACGGAGCACCGCAGGCCAGCGGCCCGCGCGCGCGGAGCGATCCGCTCCACGGCCTGGATCGCGTCGTCTGTCGACATGCCCTGGTTGCGCTCGGAGAAAGTCTCGCTGACCATCACGACCAGATTCACCTCGTCGACCGGTGTGGAAACCGCCCGATCGAAACCGCGCTCGTTGAGCATCAATCCGATCCACGATGCGCCGTCGGTCTTCTCCGAGCCGGACGGCAGCCCAGCCAGGACGGCCTCGGCGTCCGCCATTTGCGGCACGCGATTGGGATTGACGAACGAGGCCACCTCGACACGTCGCGCGCCAGCCGATACACACCGATTAACGAACTCGATCTTCGTATCCGTGCTCAGGTCGGCCGGGTCGTTCTGCAGGCCATCACGCGGACCGACTTCAACGATCTCGACGACGGGGGAAGTAAGTGGGTTTGCGGACATTGGCCCAGCATTCACCACCGGAAGGCGTTCAGATCGAGGTGCCCTTGCCCGCGACGACTATGCCCCCCCTGCTGATCGTGAACCGCTCACGATCACTTTCGAGATCCACACCGATCTGAGCACCGTCGGCGACGGTGCAGAACTTGTCCAGAACCGCATTGCGGATCACCGCGCCACGGCCGATCTTAACTCCGGGAAGGATCACAGAGCCCTCTACGTAGCTTCCTTCTCGAATATCGACGCCCTGGGATATCACCGAATCCCTCACGTGCGCGCCCGCGATGATCGTTCCCACCCCGACCATTGAATCGTGCGCGCTGCCGTTCTCCACGAACTTCGCCGGCGCCAGCGTCGGCAGGTAGCCCAGAATCGGCCATTTCCGGTTGTAAAGGTTGAAGACCGGATGCACGCTGACCAGATCCATGTGCGCCGCGTGATAAGCATCGAGCGATCCGACATCGCGCCAGTAGCCCCGGTCCCGATCCGTGGTTCCCGGCACCTCGTTGGTCGAAAAGTCGTAGACATGGGCCTGCCCCTGCGACGTGAGCATCGGAATGATGTTTCCGCCCATGTCATGGACCGAGCCTTCATCCCCAGCGTCGATGCGCAGGGCCTCAAGCAGCACGTCCGTGGTGAACACGTAATTGCCCATCGAAACGAACGCCTCATCAGGCGATCCCGGTATCCCCGGCGGGTCAGCCGGTTTCTCAAGAAACTCGGTGATCGTATGCCCGTCCGCAGCCGTCTTGATCACGCCGAATTCGGTGGCGTCCCGTCGCGGCATGCGAATGCCCGCGACGGTCACCCCGGCTCCCGACTCAAGGTGCTCGCGCACCATCTGTCGCGGGTCCATTCGGTACACGTGATCGGCGCCGAATACGACAACGATGTCGGGCTTCTCGTCGTAGACGAGGTTCAGGCTCTGGAAGATGGCATCGGCGCTGCCCGTGTACCAACGGGGGCCCAGGCGCTGCTGGGCGGGAACCGGCGTGACGTAGTCGCCCACCATCTGGGACATCCGCCAGGTGGTGGTGATGTGGCGGTCCAAGGAGTGGGACTTGTACTGGGTGAGAACGCAAATGCGCATGTAGCCCGCGTTGACCAAGTTCGACAGAACGAAATCGATCAGTCGATACGCGCCCCCGAAGGGCACGGCCGGCTTGGCCCGGTCGGCGGTAAGCGGCATCAGGCGCTTTCCGGCGCCTCCGGCGAGAACAATTCCGAGCACATGAGGAGCAGTGGCCACGCATTTACCGTAGCCACAGATCTAGGCTGACGCTGTGCGAACAGCGATCATGACCCGCGAATGGCCTCCATTCGTGTACGGAGGTGCCGGTGTCCACGTCGAGTATCTGGTCAGGGAGTTGCGCAAGCTGATCGAAACTGACGTGTTCTGTTTCGGCGAACCACGGGCGGATGCCATCGCGATGCCCACGCCCGCCGAATTGCACGCGGCCAACGGCGCGCTGCAAACCCTGGGAACCGATGTCGACATCGCCGCCGCCGTGGCCGATGCATCGGTGGTCCATTCCCACACCTGGTACGCCAATTTCGCGGGCCATCTCACCAGCTTGATGCACGGAATCCCGCATGTCATCACCGCTCACTCGCTGGAGCCCCGACGACCCTGGAAGGCCGAGCAACTCGGCGGCGGCTACCGGGTTTCGAGCTGGGTGGAACGTGCCTGCTACGCGGAGGCTCAGGCGGTGATCGCGGTCAGCGCGGGGATGAGAGCCGACGTGCTCGACTGCTACCCGTTCGTGGATCCGAAGCGGGTCCACGTCGTTCACAACGGGATCGACACCTCGACCTACCGACAGGTGGAAGCGTGTGACGC
>JAUYKX010000261.1 GCA_030699055.1 Candidatus Nanopelagicales bacterium | reverse complement strand
CTCGTGCTGGCGACCGGCTCGACCCCGTTCGTCCCGCCGATCCCCGGCCACGACGCCGTCGGCTGTCACACCTACCGCACACTCGCCGATGTCGCCGCCATCCGGCGCGACGCCCGCCGCGCCCGCACCGGGGTGGTGATCGGGGGCGGCCTGCTCGGCTTGGAAGCCGCCGGCGCCCTGCGGTCGCTCGGCCTGAGAACCACCGTCGTCGAGGCCGCCGATCGACTGTTGGCCCTGCAGGTCGACGAGGGCGGTGGCGCCGTGCTGGCCCGAATCATTCGTCGCCTCGACGTCGAGGTGGTCACGGGAGCCCGGGCCCGGGGACTTCAGACCCGGCGCGGCCGCGTGCGCGCCGTCGAACTCGAGGATCGCGTGGTGCCGGCAGATGTTGTGATCTTCGCGGTCGGGGTGCGCCCGGACGACCGTCTGGCCCGCGATGCGGGACTGAAGGTCGCCGAACGCGGCGGAATCGTCGTCGACGAGCGATGCCGGACCAGTGACCCGGCCATTTACGCGATCGGGGAATGCGCGAGCCTGGGCGGCCGGGTCTTCGGGCTGGTTTCTCCCACCTACCGGATGGCGGAAATCGTCGCCGCTGACCTGGCGGGCGAAACCGCGCCAGCCCCCGAGTTCGACACCTCCACCAAGTTGAAGTTGTTGGGGGTGGACGTCGCTGGCTTCGGCGACGCTTTCGCCCAGTCGCCGGGTGCACTGGAGGTCGTGTTCAGCGACCCGGCCACCGACCGGTACCGCAAACTCGTGATCTCCGACGATGCCCACACGCTGCTCGGGGGGATCCTGGTCGGTGCCGCCGGTGACTACGCCGCCCTGCGGGCCCGAATGGGCGGACCGATCGAGGGGGACTTGGCGGCCATCGCCGCCGGGTTGGCCGAACAGGACGATGCGATGCCGGACACGGCCACCGTTTGTTCGTGTCGGAACATCACTGCGGGCACGATTCGGGAAGCTGTCCGATCCGGCTGCCACGACATCGCCGAGCTGAAGCGATGTACCGGCGTCGCCACCGGCTGCGGCTCGTGTCTGCCTCTGGCCCGTCGGCTCCTGGACAGCGAACTGGCCGCCGGTGGGATCACCATCGACCCGTCGCTGTGCGAACACTTCGCCCTGACCCGGACCGAGCTTTTCGCCCTGGTCCAAACCGAGAACTTGCGTACGTTCACCGAGATCATCGAACGCCACGGGACGGGCCGCGGATGCGACATCTGCAAGCCCCTGGTCGCCTCGATCCTGGCCAGTCAGGGCAAGGGCCACGTGCTGGATTCGGACCACGCGGCCCTTCAGGACACCAACGACCGGGCGATGGCAAACCTGCAGCGCGATGGCAGTTACTCGGTCGTGCCGCGAATCCCCGGCGGGGAGATAACCCCGGGGCAACTCATCGTGATCGCCAAGGTGGCGGCCCGATACGACCTGTACACCAAGATCACTGGAGGCCAGCGCATCGCCCTGTTCGGGGCCTGCCTCGATCAGCTTCCCCACATCTGGCGCGAGCTGGTCGCGGCCGGTTTCGAATCCGGTCACGCGTACGGCAAGTCGGTGCGAACGGTGAAGTCCTGCGTCGGTTCGACCTGGTGCCGGTTCGGGGTTCAGGACTCCGTGGGCATGGCCATCGATTTGGAGTTGCGCTACCGCGGACTGCGGTCGCCCCACAAGGTCAAGATGGGGGTTTCGGGGTGCGCCCGTGAATGCGCCGAAGCGCGGGGTAAGGACATCGGGGTGATCGCCACAGAGAAGGGGTGGAACCTGTATGTCGGCGGCAACGGTGGATTCTCGCCGAGTCATGCCGAGTTGCTGGCGGAGGATCTCAGCGACGCGGAGCTGGTCCGCACCATCGACCGGGTACTCATGTATTACCTCCGAACCGGGGACCGACTGCAACGAACGGCCGCGTGGCTCGAGGAGCTACCCGACGGGGTCGCAGGCCTGGCCAGGGTGGTCATCGACGATGAATCAGGCGCGGCCGCCGAGCTTGACGCCGCGATGGGCGAACACGTTGCCGGGTATGTCGACGAATGGGCTGACGCACTGGCCGATCCGGACAAACTGAGCCAGTTCGTCTCGTTTGTGAACGCCCCCGAAACGTTTGACCCGGACTTGCGTTACCAGCGAACCCGCGACCAGCGGCTCCCGATGGCGCCGGTCGGGGGTCGGCCGTGAATTGGGTGCGGGTCGGCCCGCCCCACGCGATTCCCGCCGAACGGGCCGTGACCCTGTTGCTACCCGACGGCAGCCAGGTGGCGGTGTTCCGCACGCACGACGACCAGGTACTGGCGGTCACCAACCGCGACCCGATCAGTGGGGCGAATGTGCTCGCCCGGGGAATCGTCGGCAGCCGCGACGGTGGCCCCACGGTGACCTCGCCCATGCACAAGCAGGTCTTCTGCCTGGTGACGGGCCGATGCCTCAGCGAACCAGCGCCGACGCTGGCTCGACACCGGATCCGCGATCGCGGGGGTGTCATCTGGGTTGATCCAAATCCGATCATCAGCGCAGAGGGTGGATAATCGCGTTCGTGGCCGGCGCTGAGAGCAATCCTCCGGCCGCCAATGACCTGTCGGCCACCTCAGCCCGCGGCCAGATCCTGTTCCTGCTGATCACCCTGATTGGTCTGGGCATCGGCTTGGGGGCCTCGGCAGGCGCACAAGACGCGGTCGCCAACGTGGTCTGGACCGCGGTCACCCTGCTCGGCCTGGGGGCAGCTCTGCGCTGGATGTGGTTGGCGCTTCGGGAGCGGCGACCGAGCGTGGACATCATCGCCGTTCTCGCCCTGGTCGGTTCGCTGATCATCAGTGAGCCGCTGGCCGGCGCGGTAATCGCGGTGATGCTGGCGACGGGGCAGTGGCTGGAGGCCCGATCCGAAGCCCGAGCGGAGCGCGAACTGCGGCTTCTGGTGCAGCGGCGGCCGACCCATGCCCGCCGCCGGGACGGCGATGAATTCGTTGTCGTGACAGCGGCGGAAGTACGGCCGGGGGACGAGCTTGTTGTGCCCACCGGCGAAATCGTCCCGGTCGACGGCCGGCTGCTGGACCCGGCGGTTCTGGACGAGTCCGCTCTGACCGGCGAGTCCCTACCTGTGAACCGAGCGGCGGGCGAACTCGTCCGCTCGGGATCGGTCAATGCGGGGCCGCCGGCGCGGCTGACCGCGACCGCGACCGACGCCGATTCCAGCTATTCGGGCATCGTCAACCTGGTCACCCGGGCCCAGGCGGCCTCGGCCCCCCTGGTTCGAACCGCGGATCGATTCGCCCTCGTATTCGTTCCACTGACTCTGGTGATCGCCGGGCTCGCCTGGTGGCTGAGCGGCGACGGGGTGCGGGCCGTCGCAGTTCTCGTGGTGGCCACTCCTTGCCCACTAATCCTGGCTGCGCCGATCGCTCTGATCGCCGGGATGTCGCAGGCTTCGCGGCGGGGCGTGATCATCAAGGGCGGCGCCGCCCTGGAGCGGCTGGCGGGGGGGAAAGTCCTGCTCATCGACAAGACCGGGACGATCACCGCCGGGAGACCCCGTCTTGACCGGGTGGTGACCGAGACCGGGGTCGGCAGCGACGAACTCTTGCGCCTTGCCGCGTCCCTGGAGCAACTTTCGCCGCATGTACTGGCCAGCGCGATGGTGGTGGCTGCCCGGGGCCGGGATCTGAACCTGGCTCGCCCCTTGGGCGTGGTCGAACGACCCGGTACCGGAATCAGCGGTGAGATCGAGGGCCGGAACATTTCGCTCGGCAGCATCCGTTCCTTCCTCTCGCCGCTGCCGGGTTGGGTGCGCAGGGCGCAACTGCACGCCGGACTCGACGGCGCACTCACCGTGCTGATGTTGACCGACAGTGAGCCGGCGGCGTTGTTCGTCTTTGACGATCCGATCCGACTCGATGCGGCCCGGATGCTCCGAGACCTGCGCGAAGCCGGAATCCGGCGGACCGTGCTGGTGACCGGTGACCGAACCGACGTCGCTGAACTGGTCGGCGGCATGGTCGGCATCGATGCCGTCGAAGCCGAGACCGACCCGGCCGACAAAGCCCGGATCGTGAAGGAACAGGCTCACTTCGGTTCGACCGTGATGGTCGGCGACGGCGTAAACGACGCACCCGCCCTGGCCACCGCCGACGTGGGGGTGGCACTGGCCGCCCGGGGAACCAGCGCGTCGTCGGAAGCGGCACAGGTCGTGATGATGACCGACAGCTTGGATGCTCTGGCCGACACCATGCTCATCTCCCAGCGTGCCCACCGCTATGCGTTGGCCGCCGCTGCCACCGGA
>JAUYKX010000259.1 GCA_030699055.1 Candidatus Nanopelagicales bacterium | reverse complement strand
GGCCTTCGGGACGAGCGTCCGAGGCGTAGGAGAGATCGACGCGGAGAAAGGTGAGGAAGATGACGACAACTAACGCTGCCGACATCGTCACCGGCTACAAGTACGGCTGGCACGATTCGGAGTTCAAGCCGGTCAACGAGATCAAGAAAGGCCTCGACGCGGCCGTCGTCGCCCAGATCTCCGACCTCAAGGGCGAGCCGGAGTGGATGCGCGAGTTCCGCCTCCGGGCCCTGGAGATATTCGAGTCCAAGCCGATGCCGACCGGCTTCTGGGGCGGCAACATCCAGGGCTATGGCCTGGACTTCAACGACATCTACTACTACGTCAAGCCGATGGAAGGCCAGGGCAAGACCTGGGAAGACGTCCCGGACGAGATCAAGCGCACCTTCGACAGGCTCGGCATCCCGGAAGCGGAGCGCAAGTTCCTCGCCGGCGTCGGCGCCCAGTACGACTCGGAGGTCGTCTATCACAAGATCCGTGAGGACCTGGCGAAGCAGGGCGTCATCTTTACGGACATGGACAGCGGCCTCCGCGAGCACGAGGACATCGTCCGGGAGTACTTCGGGACCATCGTCCCGCCCGCGGACAATAAGTTCGCGGCCCTGAACTCGGCCGTGTGGAGCGGCGGCAGCTTCGTCTACGTCCCCGAGGGCGTCCACGTCGACGTACCGCTCCAGGCCTACTTCCGGATCAACACGGAGAACATGGGTCAATTCGAGCGGACATTGATCATCGTTGACGAGGGAGCCTACGTTCACTACGTCGAGGGCTGCACTGCCCCCATCTACGATTCAGACTCCCTCCACAGCGCGGTGGTTGAGATCATCGTGAAGCCGGGGGCGCGATGCCGGTACACCACCATTCAGAACTGGTCGACCAACGTTTACAACCTGGTCACCAAGCGGGCGGTCGCGCAAGCCGGCGCCACCATGGAGTGGGTTGACGGCAACATCGGGTCAAAGGTGACGATGAAATACCCGGCGGTGTGGCTGATGGGCGAACACGCTCGAGGGGAGACGCTGTCCATCGCTTTGGCCGGCCCCGGGCAGCACCAGGATGCGGGATCGAAGATGGTGCATGCGGCGCCGAACACGTCCTCCACAGTGGTGTCAAAGTCAGTGGCCCGGGGTGGGGGAAGGGCTTCTTACCGGGGTCTGGTGCTGGCGATGCCCGGCGCTCACGGCGCGAAGAGCACGGTTCGCTGCGACGCGTTGTTGGTCGACGAGATTTCCCGCTCGGACACCTACCCCTACACGGACATCCGCGAGGAGGACGTGTCGATGGGGCATGAGGCGAGTGTCTCCAAGGTGGGTGAGGATCAGCTTTTCTATCTCATGTCCCGGGGCATGAGCGAAGAGGAAGCCATGGCGGTGATCGTGCGGGGCTTCATCGAACCGATTGCGCGGGAACTGCCCATGGAGTACGCACTTGAGTTGAACCGGCTGATCGAGCTGCAGATGGAAGGCGCGGTCGGCTGATGGGCGTATTGCACGACTTTGGTCCGTTGTTGCCACCGGTGACCGGGCAGGAGCAGTGGCGTTTTACCCCGCGGCAGCGGTTCGCCGCTTTGTTCGAGCCCGGTGGGGCCGCTGAACTTGCTGCCGGACTTGCGGCTGGCGCCGAGCAGGCCGGCGAGTCAACCAAAAGACTGTCGGTGGCGGCCGGTGCGGCGCCTCCCGAGCCGCTGACCGTCGAACTTGACGGTCAAGGGCCGGCGCGTCGACTGATCGAAGTGGACCTGGGCGCGGACAGTGAGGCATCGGTCGTTCTCGATCTGACCGGTGGAGGTGCGCGAGTTGTCGATCTAGCCATTCGACTTGGTGACCGCGGGAGGGCTGTGGTCGCGATCATCGGTGACTGGGAAAACAGTGCGGTGCGTCTGGTCCGGATTCACATCGCGGTCGGCACCGACTCGCAATTCGTGGGATGCACCTCGCTAGTCGGAGGTGGTGCGGCCCGTTTGGTGACGAACGTAGAATTCGCCGGCCCGGGTGGCTCTGTGGAGCTGCTGGGAGCGTCCCTGACCGGCGCGGGCGAGCACCACCAGCATCGATTGCTGATCGACCACACTGAACCCGGGTGTCGCAGCTACGTCGAGTACAAGAGCGTGCTCCACGGCGAGGGTGCGCACGGGGTCTGGGTCGGCGACGTGCGAATCCGACCCCGGGCCAAGGGGACCGAGACCTACGAGATCAGTCGCAATCTCCTGCTAACCCGGGGAACCCGGGCGGATTCGGTGCCCAACCTGGAGATCGAAACCGGGGATGTCACGAAAGCCGGACACGCAAGTGCGACCGGCAGATTCGACGACGAACAACTTTTCTACCTGCGGTCCAGGGGGTTGGACGATGATTCGGCTCGGGCCTTGGTGGTTCGGGGATTTTTGTCCGGAGTGTTCGAGAGGCTGCCCGATTCACGGGTGCGTGGACTGATCTGGCAGCGCATCGAGACGCGACTTGCAGGTATCGCAGGCGCCGAGTCCTCGACGCCAAAGGGCGAAGGGGAGGAGAGGGAGCAATGACCGAACTGAAGATCGACAATCTCCATGTGGAGATCGACACGGATGAGGGTGCCCGGCCGATACTGCGCGGTTTGAGCATGACCGTGCGCTCCGGGGAAACCCACGCGATCATGGGTCCCAACGGTTCCGGCAAGTCGACCCTGGCTTACGCGATCATGGGTCATCCGCGGTACCGGGTCACCGACGGTTCGATCACGCTCGACGGGGTTGACCTGTTGGCGAAGTCCGTCGACGAAAGGGCTCGGGCCGGGATCTTCCTGGCCATGCAGCACCCGGTCGAGGTGCCCGGAGTGACGATGTCCAACTTCCTGCGCACGGCGGTCACCGCTACCCGGGGGGAGCCGCCCAAGCTACGCGAATGGCTGCGCGAGATGAAGTCGGCGATGTCCGAACTGCAGATGAGTCCCAAGTTTGCCGAACGAGGGGTCAATCAGGGGTTCTCCGGC
>JAUYKX010000108.1 GCA_030699055.1 Candidatus Nanopelagicales bacterium | reverse complement strand
ATGAACGCTACGGTGACGCCGCTGCGGATTTGCTCGGAATGTTGGCGTACGGCGAATTCCGGGCGTTCGAGAAGCTGTCGGCTGATGCGGCCATGGCACCGGGGATGTCCGATCGGGCGGCGATAGCGGAAATGGCCGTTGCGGAATACGGTCATTTTCAGCGGCTCTGCGCGGCATTGGCCAGCCATGGTCGTGATCCAGTCGGAGCCATGGCGCCGTTCGAGGCGGCCATTGACGCTTTTCATCAGAGCACGCAGCCGATGGATTGGCTTGAGGGCTTGATCAAAGCGTACGTAGGTGACGGAATCGCCATGGACTTCTATCGCCGGATTGCGGCTTATGTAGATCCGCAAACCCGCGATCTGGTGATTTCTGTTTGCGACGATCTCGGTCACTCGGATTTTGTCGTCGGTCGGGTGCGTCAGGCCATTGCCGCTGACCCCAAGACGGCGGGTCGACTGGCGCTGTGGGGACGCAGACTGGTTGGCGAGGCCTTCGCGCAGGCGCAGGCGGTGGCAGTTGAGCGAGATCACCTTGTGCGACTGGTGCTCGCCGGTGGCGGAGGAGACCAAGACGAACTGGAAGACCTCTTTTCCCAGGTCACCGATGCCCACGTGGGTCGCATGCGTGCGCTCGGTTTGGAGGCGTGAACGCTTGTCGGTATCGGCGGCAGCGTGACTGTTGTCGGTCGGTCGGTCGGTCGGTCGGTCGGTCGGTCGGTGGCGTGGCCTCAGGCCAGGGCGAGCGGAGCCGCGATCGCGAGTAGGACGAAACCCGGCAGCTCGAGCAGACCGATCCGGGAGGGCTTCATCTTCGGGTCCGAGACGGCGAATGCCCGGACCAGTAGGAAGACGAACGGAATCAGTAGGAGCAGTCCGCGGGGCGCTCCGGTCGAAAGGGCAATCGCCAGGGCAACCAACAGACCGGCAATGGACCAGGCCCGCGATCCCAGGCGGTATCGCGGGTTGTTCCGTTCCCGGATCAAAGACTTGACGTGAAGCGTCGAGTCGATCAATACGATCAGGCAGGCGATGGACGCCCACCAGACGGAGGCAGGTGCCTGGTTGATTGCCGCTGGTGACCAGCCGGACGGGATGGCTCCGATTCCCCAGCTAACCGGCACGATGGCCACGCATTCGAGGATGAAGATCGAGTCGTTGGATACCGACCGCTCGTCGCGTCTGCGCGCGAACACCAGATTGAGGGCCAAGGCCACGGCGAAGAAGAGGCCCACGAAAACCAGCCACGGTCTACTGATCACCATGACCACACCGAACGGGGCAGCGGCGGCGAGCCAGGTCAGCCACGCCTTACGAAACCGCTCGGGGCGCGGATACCGGAGCACAGCGATGGTGAAGTACGACAGGGGGTAGGCCAGTACCCAGCCGACCGCCGCCACCAGGAGCAGAGGAGTCCAAGGGGCGAAGGTCGTGCCGAGGACGACAGGAAGCCCGACGAAGGCCCAGGCACCATGTTGAGGTGGAACGACCGACTTGCGGGGAGGTCGGGTTGCCCCGCGACGCGCGGATTGCCGGTCAGCCACCAAAGCCGACTCGGCGCGAGGAGGGCTCGCCGATGTCCAGGTAGGCCAGTTGCCCGGGAGCAATCAGGACTCGGCGGCCACGGATGTCCGGCAAATCGATCAGAGAGCCGTCGGCCAACGCCGTGTCCACCGCACCGCGCACGTCATCGGCGGTCATGTCAGTCTCGACCGTTATCTCCCGAGGGGAGTGGACGACGCCGATCTTCAACTCCAGGGTTGATTTCGGATCGGTTCCGCGATCGGCGCCACTGGCAGCGGCTGCTGGCGCGGCTGAGTTCTTGGTGGTAGTTCGTCGAGTAGTCATCGCAGGCACCTTATCTTGGTTAGTCGTGGTCTCTGGTTCGTGTTCCGTGGGCCGGGAATCCCGAAATACCGCGCCAGCCCAGACCGGAGATCAGGTCGGCTGCCTGTGGCCTGGTGATGGTGCCGTTACCCGCGCGCAGCCAATGTCGGGCGGCCGTCTGGGCCATGCCGATCAGGCCGAAGGCGAGCAAAATCGCCTCTGGGAAACCGAGCCCGGTGTCCTCGGCGATTACTTTCGCCAGCAGATCGGCGCACTCGTCGTCGGCTCGCTGGACCCGATACCGGACGGCCGGTTCATTTACCAGATCGGATTCGAACAGCAGGCGGAATGATTCGCGTGAGTCATCGATGAAGTCGAAGTAGACGCTGACGGCCGCCTGAACGCGTACCCGGTTGTCTCGCGTGCTTTCCAACGCCGCCCGAATCTTGGCGACGAGCTCGCTGGCGCCGGCGTCGAGCAGCGCCAGATACAGGTCCAGTTTGGAAGGGAAGTGCTGGTATAGAACGGGCTTGCTCACCCCCGCATGGTCGGCTATGTCATCCATTGCCGCGGCGTGAAATCCCTGGCTCACGAAGATCTCCTGGGCGGCGGTCAGGAGTTGGGCTCGGCGAGCCGGGCGCGGCATCCGCCCGCCTCGACTCGAGAGTGCGGACCGCGGCATGGGGGCCATCCTACTTGTCGGTAACATCGATCGAGCCGATGACGACGGAGCCAGGCTGAGCCGGGAGCCGTAGCGGTTCCGAGCCCAAGAGTCGGGCACCGGGTTCCCCGGCGGCTGGGAACAAGCGGCGGGGGCCGGGTTGTTGGCACAGGGGATTCACCTCTCCGATCACCGACGGAGAGGTCCGACAGTTGAGTAGTGGGAGTAGTTCCGTGTCGTTGCCACCACTGGTTGAGCCAGCCGAGTCATTGACGGTTGACGAGGTTCGCCGCTACAGCCGTCACAACATCATTCCCGAGGTCGGCATGATCGGCCAGCGGCGACTCAAGAACGCCCGGGTGCTCTGCGTCGGGGCTGGCGGGCTGGGCTCCCCGGCGCTCTTGTATCTGGCCGCCGCTGGGGTGGGGACGCTCGGCATCGTCGAATTCGACGAGGTGGACGAGTCGAACCTGCAGCGGCAGGTCATCCATGGGCAGAGCGACATCGGCCGGAGCAAGGCGGAGTCGGCCCGGGACTCGATCAAGGAGATCAACCCGCACGTCCAGGTCAACGTTCACCAGACCCGATTGGATACATCGAACGCGCTCGATATCTTCGGCGGATACGACCTGATAGTCGACGGGACAGACAACTTCGCGACCCGCAATTTGGTCAACGACGCTTGCGTGATTCTCGGCAAGCCGTACGTGTGGGGTTCCATTTACCGCTTCGAGGGCCAGGCCAGTGTGTTCTGGGCCGAACACGGGCCCAACTACCGCGATCTGTATCCCGAGCCGCCGCCGCCGGGGATGGTGCCTTCGTGCGCGGAAGGTGGCGTGCTGGGAGTACTGTGCGCCTCGATCGGATCGATCATGGTGACCGAGGCGATCAAACTGATCACCGGCATCGGTGACCCGCTGTTGGGTCGACTTATGGTCTATGACGCTCTGGCGATGACCTATCGCACGCTGCGTATTCGGCGCGATCCGGCCGGAATTCTGCCTGCCGAGCTAATCGACTACGAGGCGTTTTGCGGAGCTTCCGCTGACCCTGCCGCCGCAGCCGCCCAGGGGGCGACGATCTCGGTCCGAGACCTGCGGCAGATGCTCGAACAGCGCGAGGCAGGGGAGTCGGACTTTTTGCTGGTTGACGTGCGCGAGCCCAACGAGTGGGAAATCGTCAGCATTCCGGGGGCAGTTCTCATATCGAAGGGTCGGTTCTTGGCTGGTGACGCT
>JAUYKX010000252.1 GCA_030699055.1 Candidatus Nanopelagicales bacterium | reverse complement strand
GCCACCGCCCGTTAGCCCCGTCCAGATTCCGACTCAGAAGGGGAGACCTCTCATGTCCGCAGTTCATCTTCCGGGTACGGTCATGGCGGCCGAGATCGCCGAACAGCCCCGGGCCCTCCAACGGTTGATGACCAGTCAACTAGCGGAGATCCAACAGGTTGCCGCGGCGATCCGCTCCACCGAGCCCCGGTTCGTCCTCACCGCCGCCCGCGGCACGAGTGATCACGCTGCGCTCTACTTCAAGTACCTGGTGGAGATCGTCCTTGGGCTGCCCGCTGGCTCCTCCTCCCCCTCCTCGATAACGGCCTACGGTGCCGACCAGGACCTCCGGCAGGTCCTCTGGGTGGCGGTCAGCCAGTCGGGTGGCTCGCCAGATCTCGTAGAGTCGACCGAAATCGCCCGGCAATCCGGAGCCATCACGCTGGCCGTGACCAACGCACCCGAATCCCCGCTGGCTCGCGCCGCCGAGTTCAACATCGACGTCGATGCGGGAGTGGAACGTGCCGTGGCCGCGACCAAGAGCTACACGAACCAGCTGCTGGCCATGTATCTGCTGGTCGACGCCTGGCGCGGAGGCGACGGTTCAGCCGCCGACGGGCTGCCTGAGATCGCCGAGGCGGTGCTGTCCAGCGCGATGGCCAACGAGATCGCGCCGCGTTACCGATTCGTCGATCGCATAGTGCTCACGGGCCGCGGATACTCCTACCCGACCGCTCAGGAGGCGGCACTGAAGCTGATGGAAACCTCATACCTGGCGGCCCACTCCTTCTCAGGCGCGGACCTCATGCACGGGCCGCTGGCGATGATCGACACCGATCGCCCGGTGATCGCCATCGTCCCGGAGGGCACGGGAGGCAAGGTGATGAGCCCGGTCCTGGCGAACCTGGCCGATCGCCGGGCCGATGTCCTGGTGGTCGGCGACCCGAATCGGGCCGTGGGGTTCGCTGGCTGCATGCCCCTGCCGTCGGGCATCCCCGAAAATCTCTCCCCGATCATCGAAATCATGCCGTTGCAGCAGTTGGCCCACGCGATGGCGGTGGCCCGGGGTCACGATCCCGACGCCCCCCGAGGGCTCCGTAAGGTCACTCGCACGCATTGACCTGCGGCGTGAAGTGACCCGCGTGCGACTCGACCTGCGCGGTGAGCAGCCAGCAGTTGTTTACCGAGCATCCGCTCACACGTCGAACGACTCCACCCATTCGCCGCGCACCATCACGCTGCGAACCCGGAGATCCGGGCCAAGGACGGCCAGATCGGCGCGCTTACCCACCTCGATCGAACCCCGGTCCTCCAGACCCATGGCTTCGGCCGGCGTAGTGGACACCGATCGGATCGCCGCCTGCAGGCTGACCTTGCCCACCAGCACCATGAATCGCACGGCGGCATCCAGGGTGAGGGTGCTGCCGGCGATCGTATCCGTCCCGAAAATCCGCGCCACCCCGTCAATCACCTCCACCCGCAGATCCCCGAGTTGATAAGAGCCGTCCTCAGCCCCGGCGGCAGCCATCGCGTCAGTAACCATCGCAATACGACCCGACCCCGCCTCGGCGAACATAAGCCGCAGCACGGCCGGATGAACGTGATGACCGTCGCAAATCGCCTCGATCGTCACCCGCGGGTCCTCCAGCAAAGCCACCACCGGCCCCGGGTCGCGATGTCGCATGGCCCGCATCGCATTCATCACGTGCGTCCCCACTCGCGCTCCCGCATCGATGGCCCGCCGGGTTTCGTCGTAGCTGGCATCCGTGTGGCCCACTGCCGCCACCGCATCCGCCCGAACGATCTGTTTGATGGCGGCAATCGCGCCGGGTAGTTCAGGGGCCAAAGTCACCATGGCAATCCGGCCATCGCCGATTGCCAACAACTCCCCGACTTCGCGCCGGGTCGGCGGTCGCACCAGAGCTGGATCATGAGCACCATGGAACTTTCCGGAAATCCACGGACCCTCAAGGTGAATGCCGAAGATCACATCTTGATCCACCAGGGGTACCAGCGTGCGAATCTGGTTCGCCAAGTCGTCGAATGTTCCCGTCACCAGGCTCGCCATGATCGACGTTGTTCCGTGAGCGAGATGCAGCTGTGCGGCCCGGAAGGCCTCTCCCGGGTCGGTTGTGATGAAGGAATTGCGACCCCCGCCATGGCAGTGTTGATCAACGAATCCCGGCACGATGGTGTGGCCGGCCAGATCCACATCCAGGTCTCCTTCGAAGGCACCGATGCCAGTTTCGGCTATCTGTTCCCCCCGAACTCGCAACCATCCGTACTCGATCAACTCGCCGGGGGTAACAATCCGGCAACCGCCGATTACCAGCATTTCGCCTCCCTCAGCGTCAGTTCGCGGTTCGCAAAATTTTGGCCCTTCGCCTCCGGGCTGGCTGCTCGGGACCAATCAGCTGTGGCGACCGGAAAACCCGCCCGCATTGCCCGCCAGCGTATGGCGAGTCGGGGCGGGACGCACGACCAACATCCACGGTCGGTTCAGCCCGATCACAGACATCGTTGGCCCTAGTGCCGCTGGTTCCCGTCTTCAACTCGCGATGGGCCATTCGGGTGATCCACCTAAAT
>JAUYKX010000250.1 GCA_030699055.1 Candidatus Nanopelagicales bacterium | reverse complement strand
GCCGTACGAGGAGGCACTGGCTTTGGCTTCCACTAACAACCGCAGATCGGCGGATTCCTGAAGCGGCAGCCCTGCGCGGGGCCGGTGGTCACGGCTCCTCTCGAAGCGCGAATAGCCTCGCTGTATCACATGTGATACATTTGGCTCATGAGTACGGTCCCGATCCGCGAACTCCGCAACAACGGCGGGGCGGTCGCCGATCGAGTACTGGCTGGCGAACAGGTCACTGTGACCCGGGCCGGCAAACCGGTCATGGAGTTGGTGGCGGTCCCGAAGACGCCACTGACCGCTGCTGCCTTGCTTGCTCGCTGGCGTCACCTCGAACCGGTGGATCCCGCGGCATTCCGGCGGGACCTCGCGGCCGCACTGGACGAGACCGTATGAGCGGAACTCAAGGCATTTTGGACACATCAGTGGTCATCGCGCTGCCGCGCCTAACCGACCCAGGCACACTGCCGGATGTCCCGCTCATCACCACGATCACTTTGGCTGAGTTGAGCGTAGGGCCACTGGTGACTGACAATCGCGAAGAGCAGGCTCGGCGGCAAAGGACACTGCAACAAGCTGAAGGCGATTTCGATCCTCTGCCGTTCGATACTCCGGCCGCTCGCGCATTCGGGGCGGTTGCGGCCAGTCTCCGCGACTCGGGACGCAAGCCGAAGGCCCGGGCCTATGACGCTCTGATCGCCGCTTGCGCGATCTCGCGTGATCTGCCGCTGTACACGATGAACCCGTCGGATTTCGACGGCATCGACAACCTCACGGTGGTGCCGCTTCCACCTGACACTTGTGCGGCCCGTCAGCGGTAACTTTCGTCTGCCGCCGGGTAGCGGCCGGTCTCGACGTCTTTTGTCCAGCGGCAAACAGCATCGGTGATCGTGCCCCGGAGATCGGCGTAGCGGCGAACAAATCGGGGAGCCGGGTTGGGCGTCAGGCCCAGTAGGTCCTGCCATACCAGCACCTGGGCGTCGGTTTGTGGCCCAGCTCCGATCCCTACGGTCGGAATGGCCAAGCTGGCGGTGACCTGCGCGGCAAGTTCGGAAGGCACCAGCTCCAGGACCACGGCAAAGGCGCCTGCGGCCTGCATCGCTTTCGCGTCCTGCAGCAGGGTTTGCCCGGCCTCTCCCCGGCCCTGCACCCGATATCCCCCCAACGCGTGTACTGACTGCGGGGTAAGACCCAGGTGCGCCATCACAGGGATTCCGGCGGCAACCAGGGCCTCGACTTGCGGCAGTACCTGGACTCCGCCCTCCAACTTGACGGCGTGCGCCCCCGCCTCCTTGAGGAATCGGGTGGCCGACTGAAGGGCCTGCTCCGCGTTGGCCTGGTAGGAGCCGAACGGAAGGTCGGCCACTACGAGTGCATTGTGGGATCCCCGGCTGACGCCTTGAACCAACGGGATCAGGTCATCGACCGTGATCGGCAAGGTTGAGTCATGTCCGAACACCACATTGGCGGCCGAATCGCCCACCAGGAGTACCGGCACTCCGGCTTCGTCGAATAGCTGGGCGGTGAGGGCGTCGTAACAGGTGAGCATCACCCATCGTCGTCCGGCGCGCTTGGCCTCGGCCAGATCGCGGACGGTGGTTCGTCGTCGGGGGGAAGGGCTGGAGTAGATCGTGGTCGGCTCAGGCTCGGTCGACCCCTGCTTGGTGGATTCTGGTTGGGACACTGACTCAGACATGACTACCTCCGACCTCGAGGCCGCTGACGCGGTCCCCGGACTCGGTCAATCGTGCCATGTGTCGGAACCGTTGTCGATCTCCCGTCCCAGACCAGGGACGCTGAGTCCGGGTGTAGCTCAACTCTCGGACCAGCGGTTCGTGATCGGCAGTCGCCGATCACGTCCGAAAGCCAGGGATGTGATCTTCGGTCCGGGGGGATACTGGCGACGCTTGTACTCGGCTTGATCCGTCAGGGACAGCACCTGCCCGATTGTCGACGGGGCGAATCCCTGGGAGACCAGTTCGGCCCGGCCAGCTCGGCGTTCGATGTACTCAGTTAGCACCGCATCGAGAATCGTGTAATCGGGCAGCGAGTCCTGATCGGTTTGGTCGGGCCGCAACTCGGCGCTCGGCGCTTTGTTGATGCTGTTCGGCGGGATTGGCGGTTCCTCCTGTCTTTGCTCCGCCACGAGGTTGCGGTAGCGGGCCAATTCCCAGACCAGCGTCTTGGGCACATCCTTGATCGGAGCGAAACCCCCCACTGCGTCGCCGTAGATCGTCGAGTATCCGACAGCGATTTCGCTCTTGTTACCGGTGGCCAACACCAACTGCCCCTCGGAGTTCGAAATGGCCATGAGTAGGCAACCACGGATGCGCGCCTGCAGGTTCTCCTCGGCCAGACCCGAAACCCCGAGCAGATCCTGGAAAGTCGCGAACACGGACTCGATGGGAACGGTGCGAAAACGCAGTCCGGTTCGTCGGGCCAAGTCCGCCGCGTCGGAGGCGGAGTGTTGTGAGGAGTAACGGGACGGCATGGAAACCCCGAACACGTTCTCGGCTCCGAGGGAGTCACAGGCGATGGCGGCGACCAGGGCGGAATCGATCCCTCCGCTCAGGCCGAGCAGAACCTGCCGAAGTTCGTTCTTGTGTACGTAATCGCGCAGAGCCAAGGTGAGCGCCGAATAGATTTCCGCTAGGTCTGGGTCACTGTCGTCGACCGGGGTGCTGGTCAACTCGGGTGATCGCAGTCCGGTCGCTGCGGTGATTTCGCCTTCAAACAGATCGAAATCGACGGTAACCGGTTCGAATCGGGTAGTTGGCCGCCAAACCTGCCCCCCGCGCCCGACCAGGACGGAGCCGCCGTCAAAGATCAGTTCGTCCTGTCCGCCCACCAGGTTGACGTAGGCGATCGGGCAGTCCAGGTTGATCGACTGAAGCTGGCACAGCCTCTCGCGCGCCTCTTGTTTGCCGACCTCGAACGGCGACGCGTTGATGACGAGCAATAGATCGGCGTTCCGGGCCGACTGCAACGCCGGGCCGTCGTCCTGCCACAGGTCCTCACAGATGGCCAGGGCGATGCGAGTGTCGTGGGCCTGGAACACGCATCCCTCGTGGCCCGGTTCGAACCACCGTTCCTCGTCGAAAACCCCGTAGTTGGGCAGGTGGTGCTTGTGGTAGGTGGCGATCACTCTTCCTTGGTGAAGGACGGCGACCGCGTTAGTGGGCCGAACCCCGGCATCAATCGCCTGGTCGGTTCGAACGGCAGTGACATCGGTAACGGCCGCGACCAAGTCTTGATCGACTGGGGCCTCTCCGAGGTATCCGACCACCACCCAGGCTTCCGCGCAACCTACGGCGGCCAGTGTCGCGGCCAGCCGGGCAACTCCAGCGCGGCTCGCATCGCGGAACGACTTCCGCAGGGCCAGATCCTCGACCGGATAGCCAGTTAGCGCCATTTCGGGAAAGGCAACGACGGAACAGCCGCGAGCAACGGCGTCGCCGGCGGCGGCAGTGATGAGGGCCGCGTTGCCTTCGATGTCGCCGACGGTGGGATCCAGGGAGGCAAGAGCGACGCGGATTCCGGACACGGCGACCAGGGTAGGGGTATGGCGCCACGGGTCGCGTTAGACAGCGCCAAGCCCCATTGGCGGGCTGAGTGGTCCACACTAGGCGCATGGACAAGCAGACGGAGTTCGTGCTGCGCACCATTGAGGAGCGCGATATTCGATTCGTACGGCTGTGGTTTACCGACGTATTGGGGATGCTCAAGTCGGTGGCCGTGGCGCCAGCGGAGCTCGAGGGAGCCTTCGCCGAAGGCATTGGCTTCGACGGCTCGGCCATTCAGGGTTTCGCCCGGGTAAGCGAGTCCGACATGCTTGCCCGGCCGGATCCCTCGACTTTTCAAGTCTTGCCGTGGCGCGGGGACACCATGGGCGTGGCCCGGATGTTCTGCGACATCTTGATGCCGGACGGATCCCCGTCCTACGCCGATCCGCGGTGGGTGCTGAGGCGAACGCTGGCCAAGGCCGCAGATCAGGGCTTCAGTTTCTACACCCATCCGGAGATCGAGTTCTTTCTGTTCCAGAACCCCCTGGAGCCGGGTCGTGAACCGATTCCCGTCGACAACGTTGGATATTTTGATCATGCGCCCCACGGAATGGGACATGACTTCCGGCGAAATGCGATATCGGTGCTGGAGAACATGGGGATCTCAGTCGAGTTCTCGCACCACGAAGGAGCACCGGGTCAGCAGGAGATTGATCTTCGGTACGCCGACGCGCTCAGCACGGCCGACAACATCATGACCTTTCGACTGGTTGTGAAGGAGGTGGCGTTGGAAGACGGGATATTCGCATCGTTCATGCCCAAACCTTTCCGCGACTACCCGGGTTCGGGAATGCACACTCACGTCAGCCTTTTCGAGGGTGAACGAAACGCGTTTTACGAGGCTGGCGCGCCGATGCAGCTGTCGGGGGTGGCGCGTTCCTTCATTGCCGGGTTGCTTCGTCACGCACCGGAAATCACGGCGGTGACCAATCAATGGGTGAACTCGTACAAACGCCTGACCGGTGGGGGAGAAGCACCCTCATACGTGTGCTGGGGGCACAACAATCGATCGGCTTTGGTTCGGGTTCCGATGTACAAGCCCCACAAGGGCAACTCGACTCGCGTCGAATTCCGGTCGATAGATAGCGCCTGTAACCCGTATCTGGCTTATGCCCTGATCCTGGCTGCCGGAATGTCCGGGATCGAGCAAGGACTTGAGCTTCCGGTGGGGGCGGAGGACGACGTGTGGTCGCTGTCCGAAGCCGAGCGGCGGGCCATGGGGATCGAGCCGCTGCCCAGCAGTCTTAGTCGCGCCATCCAGGTGATGGAGAAATCTGAATTGGTGGCGGAAACCCTGGGTGAGCACGTCTTCGAGTTCTTTCTGCGCAACAAGCGGGCGGAATGGGCGGAGTACTCCCGACAAGTGACCGCCTACGAGTTGGATCGCTACCTGCCGGTGCTGTGAAGACGTTCCCGGGCAACAGCCGGTCGGTCGGGCCCACGGCTGACCTCGCTCGGCTCGGTTTTCTTGAGACCGAGCGGGCGGCATCGGTGCTTTCCGGGAAGTGGTGCGGGTTTCTGTCCTCCGACAATGGGGCTCTGGACGATCTCGGGCTTGCGGCTGACCCGGACCTGGCGCTGTTGTCGCTGGAGCGGATTCTGGCGGCCGAAGACCCGCGCGCAGGCGAGCTTCAGCAGGCGTTCGACCGAGACCCGGTTTTTCGTCGCCGACTGGTGCTGGTTCTCGGGGCAAGTGCGGCCTTGGGCGAGCATCTCGTGCGCCATCCCGCCGACTGGGTTTCATTGACCGACGAGGGTGGGGCCGGACGACCTCCGAGCAGAGACGAAGTCATCGCCGACTTGCGGAGTGCGGTCGCTGGCCAGGATGAAGAAGCGGCGGCCTTGGCGCTGAGAGTTGCCTACCGTCGTCGGTTGCTGGCACTTGCCGCACGGGATTTGGACGGCACAGCGATTTTTTCGGAGACCACAGGGGAACTGGCCGACCTGGCTGACGCGGTGCTGGCCGCCTGTCTCGATGTGGGCCGCGCCGGATCGTCAGCAGACATCTCGGGCGGGTTTTCGGTGATCGCCTTGGGTAAGTGCGGGGGACGCGAACTGAACTACGTGTCTGACGTGGATGTGGTCTTCGTGGCTGACGAGGCGGACGATCGGACAACTTGTCTGGCTCGAACCGTGATGAGGATGGCCAACGAGGCGACGGCCGAGGGTTCGATTTGGCAGATCGATGCCGGCCTGCGACCGGAAGGCAAATCGGGCGCTTTGGTTCGGACCCTGGCCAGTTACCTGAGCTATTACAAGCGATGGGCCGACACCTGGGAGTTCCAGGCCCTACTCAAAGCCAGGAGTGCGGCGGGAGACGCGGAACTCGGGAACAAGTACGTCGAGGCGACCCGGAGTCTGGTTTGGTCGGCAGCCGATCGGCCGGGATTCGTCGCTGAGGTGCAGGCGATGAGGCGGCGGGTCGAGGACCACGTTCCGGCCGATGAAGCCGACTGGCAACTCAAGCTAGGACGCGGGGGATTGCGCGACGTGGAGTTCAGCGTTCAGCTGCTGCAACTTGTTCATGGTCGCACAGACCTATTGATCAGAAGTTCGAACACGTTGGAGGCGTTGTCGGCCTTGGCGACCTGGGGTTATGTCGGTCGCGACGACGCGGCGACGATGGCCGACGCCTACGAGTTCCTGCGGCGACTGGAGCACCGGGTGCAGTTGTTCAGACTCCAACGCACAGCGGTGGTGCCGAACGACCCGAAGTCGCTGCGCCGGTTGGGTCGGGCCATGGGTTTCCGCCGCGACCCCGCCGAGCAGTTGATCTCCACTTGGCGGGCGCACGCCCGTTCCGTGCGCCGACTGCACGAAAAGCTCTTCTACCGCCCATTGCTCGATGCGGTGGCCGCGTTGGGTGCAGGGGAAGTTCGATTGTCCAGAGAAGCGGCCGTCGAACGGCTCACCGCTTTGGGTTACGTCGATCCCGATGGTGCGCTGCTCAACATCGAGGCCTTGACCTCGGGTATCAGTCGGCGAGCCGTCATTCAGCGAACCTTGTTGCCGGTGATGCTGGGCTGGTTCGCTGACGGACCGGATCCGGACGCCGGATTGCTCGGGTTTCGGCGGGTCTCGGAGGCTCTCGGCGCGACTCCTTGGTACTTGCGGTTGCTTCGCGACGAGTCGGCGGTGGCACGGCGCTTGGCCGACCTGCTCTCGACATCTCGATTCGCTTCTGACCTCTTGTTGCGCGTACCTGAATTCGTCGCGTCTCTGGGAGATGAGGAACTACTGCGTCCACGAAGGGTCGGTCAGATCTTTGGAGAGATGGGTGCGCTGGCATCTCGCAATGCTGGTGCCGTCGAATGCATCGCGGCGGTGCGGTCGGTGCGGCGCCGGGAGTTGCTCCGTCTGGCGGTAGCCGAGATCGAGCGGCTGGTGGAGGTGTCAGATGTGGGATCGGCGATTTCGGCCGTTACCGATGCGGCGATTGACCGGGC
>JAUYKX010000246.1 GCA_030699055.1 Candidatus Nanopelagicales bacterium | reverse complement strand
CCTGGAAGCCCGGGGAACGCCGATCGACGGCAAAAAGGGCGATCCCGGCTGCCCCACGCTCGCCGATTCGGGCGGCGGTGACCACCACATCGGCTCGGGTTCCGGAAGTGATGTAGGTCTTTGATCCGTTGATCACCCAGTGGTCTCCGTCACGAACCGCCCGGGTGCGCAGGTTGCCGACATCAGAGCCACCGTCGGGTTCGGTCACCGCCAACGACGCGATCGCCCGCCCAGCAAGTACCGGCTGAACGAAGCGTTCGCGAAGCCATTGGGCACCGCCGACATCTCCGTCATCGTCCCGGGCCCGGAGCGCATCGACGATGTGCGGTAGCGCGATGCCGTGGGAGAAAAGGCTGGCGAACAGTCCACCCGAGGCGCCCGCAGCCATCAGCGACTCGGTCATCACGGTGACATCGATCAGCGTTCCGCCGACCCCATCCAGATCCTCGGGATACCCGAGGCCGATCAGACCGGCTTCCGCAGCCCTGAGGTGAAGCTCTCGCGGGAGTTCGCCCTGGTCCTCCCACTGCGCCAGCTGCTCGACGATGTGGTCGCGGGCGAAACGGATGACCGACTGGGCCAAAAGTCGTCGTTCCGGTGTTTGGAACGGATCTCCCGGGGTCGGCATTCGGGGCCGCTACTCGACGGTCCAGGTGTCCGCGCCCTGGAGAAGTTGCTGCAGTTCGGGCGGACCTCCGGATTGCGCCTGCTCCATCTGCTCGGCCATGAGCTCGTCGTACGAGGGACGCTCGACGTCGCGAAAGATCCCGATCGGGGACTTGCGCATCGTTTGCAGGTCGGCCAATCGGGTCAGACCGAAGGCCCAGGAGGAGTCCTCGGCGTGAGCGTCATGCACCAGGATGTCCTCCGGATTGACACTCGCCGTGTCGGCAACTCCGAGCCCGCCCTTCGTGCCCCGGACAACACAGCGGGAGCCGTCTTTGCCGAACAGCACAGGTTCACCCTGATGAAGGGGAATCACGGAGTCGTCGCGGGTCTCGGGATTCTTGAGCAGATCGAAAGCGCCGTCATTGAAAATATTGCAGTTCTGGTAGATCTCGACCAGAGCCGTCCCCCGGTGACGGGAGGCCGCTCGTAACACCTCGGTCAGGTGCTTGCGGTCGGAGTCGATCGAACGGGCGACGAACGTGGCTTCGGCGCCCAGGGCGACCGACAGCGCGTTGAACGGGTAGTCCAACGATCCCATCGGCGTCGACTTGGTGATCTTGCCCAACTCGGACGTGGGAGAGTACTGGCCCTTCGTGAGGCCGTAGATCCGGTTGTTGAACAGCAAGATCTTGATGTTGACGTTACGGCGCAGGGCGTGGATCAGGTGGTTGCCGCCGATCGAAAGCGCGTCGCCGTCCCCCATGACCACCCAAACCGACAGATCCGGGCGCGAGGTGGCCAAGCCGGTGGCGATCGTCGCCGCCCGACCATGAATCGAATGCATTCCGTAGGTATTCACGTAGTACGGAAACCGCGAGGAACATCCGATTCCCGAGACGAACACGATGTTCTCCCGCGGCACACCGAGTTCGGGCAGGAACGCCTGCACCGTGGCCAGGATCGAATAGTCCCCGCAACCTGGGCACCAACGCACCTCTTGGGACGTCTTGAACTGCTTGGCCGTCACGCGGGGCCGCGTATCGGCTGATTCAGGCATTAGCCACCACGTCCTTGATCACTTGTTCCAGTTCGGCTGCTTTGAACGGCATTCCCCGCACTTGGTTGTAGCCGATCGCATCCACCAGGAAGCGAGATCGGATCAGCAACGCCAACTGACCGAGGTTCATCTCGGGAATCAGTACTCGTCGATAGCTCTTGACCACCTGGCCGGTGTTGGTCGGGAAGGGGTTGAGATGCCGCAGGTGCGCCTGGGCCACGCGGATCCCGTCGCGCCGAGCCCGGCGCACGGCTGCGCCGATCGGCCCGTACGTCGAACCCCAGCCGAGCACCAACACCTCGGCTTCTCCGGACGGATCATCAACCATCAACGGATCCAGCGATTCGGCAATTCCGTCGATCTTCGCTTGGCGCAGGCGAACCATGCGGTCGTGATTGTCCGGGTCGTAGGAGATGTGACCGGTGATGTCGGCCTTCTCGATGCCACCGATGCGGTGTTCCAGGCCGGGCGTTCCCGGCACGGTCCACGGTCGGGCGAGGGTCTGCGGATCCCGGGCGAAGGGCATGAACTCCCGCGTCCCGTCCGGACTTTCCCAGTTGGGCCCCGTGCAAAAGCTCACGGTCAGATCAGGCAACTCCTCGGGCCCCGGGATTCGCCAGGGTTCCGATCCGTTGCCCAGGTAGCCGTCCGACAACACGAAAACGGGCGTGCGATAGACAGTGGCAATGCGGGCCGCTTCAACCGCGATGTCGAAACAGTCGGAGGGTGAGCGGGGCGCCACGATCGGCACCGGCGCCTCACCGTTGCGACCGAACATCGCCTGCAACAGGTCGGCCTGCTCGGTCTTGGTCGGCAGGCCGGTTGATGGGCCCCCGCGCTGCACGTCAACGATGATCAGCGGCAGCTCGAGGGCCACGGCCAAGCCGATCGCTTCGGACTTGAGGGCCACACCTGGGCCAGACGTGGTGGTGACCCCGAGCGACCCGCCGTAAGAAGCCCCGATCGCGGCCCCGATCGCGGCAATCTCGTCCTCCGCCTGGAAGGTCCGAACTCCGAAGTCCTTTCGCCTGCTCAGTTCATGCAGCAGGTCGCTGGCGGGCGTGATGGGGTAGGAGCCCAGGTACACGGGGAGTTTGGTGAGCTGGCCGGCGGCGACGATGCCGTACGCGAGGGCCAGATTCCCGTTGATGTTGCGGTAGGTGCCGGGCGCCAGACGAGCGGGCTTCACCTCGTAGCGGACCGAGAAATCCTCTGTGGTTTCTCCGTAGTTCCAACCGGCCTTGAGGGCCGTCAAGTTGGCGGCGAGAACCTCCGGTCGGTGAGCGAACTTCTGCTCGAGAAAACGAATGGTGCCGTCGATGCTCCGGCCATAAAGCCAGGACAGCAGGCCGAGCGCGAACATGTTCTTCGCTCGTTCGGCCTGCTTCTTCGTGATGTCGTAGTCGCGGAGCGAGGCGACCGTTTGGGAGGTCAGGGCCACGGGATGAACGTTGTACGAATCCAGCGAGCCGTCCTCCAACGGGCTGGCCTCGTAGCCGACCTTGGCGAGGTTCCGCTTGGTGAACTCGTCCGTGTTGATGATCAGATCTCCGCCGCGGGGCACGTCCGCCAGGTTCGCCTTCAGCGCTGCCGGATTCATCGCGATCAGCACATCCGGGTGATCACCGGGGGTCATGATGTCGTGATCGGCGAAGTGGAGTTGGAACGCGGAGACCCCGAGAATGGTGCCGGCGGGGGCCCGGATCTCGGCGGGGAAATCGGGCAGTGTGGAAAGGTCATTTCCGAAGTCGGCGGTTTGCGCGGTGAATTGGTCGCCGGTCAGCTGCATGCCATCGCCGCTGTCACCGGCGAATCGGATGATCACCCGATCGCGCTGAACGGTCTTCTTGGTCACACGCCCTAGTTTCGGGGTTGGCTCGCGACTCCGGACAACCGGGGTCGACGGTCGGCGGATATCGTGCGGGCGGTGACGGCCTCGCTGGACATCAGGTTGCTCAGTCTGGCCTGCTGCGGATCCGAGGCGGCCGGGATCGTGCGGTCGTGGCGTAGCCAGGACCAGGCGGCGCCGGCCGGCGGGTCAACGGCATCGGTCACCATCCCGGTCCTCGTCATCGCCGGCACAATCACCCAGCCGATGGCCGCTTCCGTGTTGCGGGCAATCGCCGAGTTGCCGCCCACCGGCAGGGTGATCGTGTTTGGGGTCTGCGCCGCCTCTGGCGGTCCGTATTGGGACTCACCGGTCGTGGTGGAAGGCCTGCGTTCGATGGTTCCGGGGGGCACGGGTGGCGCGGCTCCGGAGGGCACGGAAGGGGCCGATGCTCGGGTTCGCAGCTTGGTCGAGGAAGCGGTAGTTGTCCCCGGGTGCCCGCCCACAGGGGTGGCACTGGCTAATTCTATGGCGGTGGTGGCGGAACAAAATGCCGAATCGCCCTCCGATGGAGGCGCCGGGTGAAGATCGAATGGGTGGAAGTGCCCTCGGAACGATGGGTCGAGGAGCTGGTTGCCCGCCGTCGGCAGGGTCTGGTTCGTCTCGCTTGGATGAGTGCGTATGAGGAACGGGTGACGGTGACGAACACCGACCAGCGGGTTCGTACGTGCTTGGTTGCTCACCTTCAATCGGCGAATGGTGCGCGAGAGGTGTTCCAGCGCACCTACGTGCCGGGCGAGCGAAGATTGCCGAGTGCTGTCGAGGTGTTTCCCGCCGCCGATTGGCATGAGCGCGAGGCCGCCGAGATGTACGGGCTCGCGTTCGACGGTCATCCCGATATCCGTGGGTTGTTTCGGCCCACCTGGCGGCCGGAGCAGGTCATCGGCGATGACGATGACCTGGACAGTGCGCCGATGACGACTGTCTCCCCGCTAGCCAGGCGCCTCGATCGGCCTTGGCCGGGTGCGCGGGATCCGGTCCGACCCGGTGGACGACTGCGGGCCACCCCCGGTGTCGAACCCGAGTGGGGTGCGGATGCCTGATGTGGGCGAAGGCCCGGAGGGTCGGCGCGGTCAGCTTGCTTTGGATTGGTCGGCCTGCACGAGTTGTTTGGCATGTGTGCGTGACTGCCCGGATTGGTGCATCGACTTGACCGCCCGACTCGAAGTGGATCCCGGCACGGGGCGGCCCCGCCGAATCCTCGTGCTGGAGCAGTTCACGGTTGACTACGACCTGTGTATGTACTGCGGCATTTGCATCGACGTTTGCCCGCCGGGAGCGCTGTCCTGGACCCCCGAACTCCTGGTGGCTCGCCCCGCAAGGCCAGCCCGACGGTGACCTTTCTCTT
>JAUYKX010000239.1 GCA_030699055.1 Candidatus Nanopelagicales bacterium | reverse complement strand
AGGCCCCACCCGCAACTCCCAGACACGAAACGATCAGCGATCCGACGACGACAGAAGTCACAACCGCCCCAGCCTACGCCTCAGCGAAGGCTTGTCCGCTCAGTCCGACCGGTCCGCCGCAACCGCCCGGTCTTCCCTCGGCGGGACAACGAATCGATAGCCGACGTTGCGCACGGTGCCGATCAACAACTCATGTTCAGGGCCGAGTTTGGCCCGCAGTCGACGCACATGAACGTCGACCGTTCGGGTTCCACCGAAATAGTCGTAACCCCAAACCTCCTGCAGCAACTGGGCCCGGGTGAACACCCGGCCCGGATGCTGGGCCAGGTGTTTGAGTAATTCGAACTCCTTGAAAGTCAGGTCGAGGGATCGATTCCGCAATCGGGCGATGTAGCCGTCTTCGTCGATGACCAACTCCCCGGCTCTGATCTCCTCTCGCGACCCGGAACTGGTGACCAACGCCCGGCGCCCGAGGATCAATCTGATCCGGGCCTCGACCTCGGCGGGTCCGGCCGCGGAGAGAAAGATGTCGTCCACGCCCCAATCGGCGTTGACTGCCGCCAGGCCGCCTTCGGTCATCACCAGGGCGATGGGAACCTCGGCACCCGTAGCCCGGATCACCCGACAGAGAGACCTGACCGCCGCCAAGCCCCCTCTACCGTCGATGACGATCACATCGCAAGGGCGGGCCTCGAGCAACGCGGCGGCCTCCGCCGGCATCACCTGAATTGAATGTTGCAGGAGTTCAAGCGCTGGGAGAGCCCCGGTGCCGGACTCAGGCACCGGGGTAAGCAGCAGCAGCGAACTCATCGCGCCTCCCCGATCATGAGAAGACAGGATAGTCGGCACGGGAGCAGCCAAGCGACGGACGGAACGGATCATGGCGATTGAAGACACTTCCGGGCCAATAGGCGAGCACTTCGAATGGACGTGGAAGGTGATCGACAAACTGGACGAAGACCTGCGCCGAGAGATCCGGCGACTTGTCGAGGAGGTGAGCCGAACCCACGGAATCAGCCCGCTGTCCGATGACGGCTTGGCCGCCCTGGAGGACAGTCCGCCGGGAAGCCGTCACGGTTTGGTGATCGGACCGGAGGGGAAGTTGGCCGGGTATCTGCAAGTCCGACCTGATCCGCTGACCTGCGAGGCCGTGGCAAGTCGCAGCGCGGCCGATTCACCGGCGGCGCTGGCCTTGCTGTCCGAACTTGGCCGCCTGGCCGGCCGGCCCGTGCCGATGTGGGTTCGCGGTGAGCATGACCCGGCCTCGACATTGACCAGGACAGCCGGTGGCCGACAGGTGCGGGAACTGCTCCAGCTCCGCGCCGCACTCGCCGGGTTGGGCCTCGACGAATCGGGCCCGTTCAGCCCGGCCACTCAGGCCCCGCCGGCCGGGTTGCGGCCGCGGACCTTCGTACCGGGCGCAGACGATGACGCGTGGCTGGCGGCAAACCGAACGGCGTTTGGCGCCTTGCCCGGCCAAGCCGGGTGGACCAGGTCTGACCTGGTCCACCGGTTGACCGCACCGTGGTTTCGGGCCGACGGCTTCTTCCTGCTGGTGGACGAGAACAACCGCATCGCCGGATTCCACTGGACGAAGATCCATCCCCCGGGGGGAGGCGGAGCGACCGCTGATGAGTCACTCGGCGAGGTCTACATCCTGGGGGTCATACCGTCATACCGTGGACGCGGGCTTGCCGAGTACTTGATCTGGACGGGGCTCGATTACCTCCGCCGGGAGGGAATCCGCACCGTGCTGCTGTACGTCGACGCCGACAACATCGCCGCCCGCCGCCTGTACGACCGGTTCGGCTTCCAAGTCCATTCCACCGACTACCAGTATTTGGTCGGCTGAGCCGACCAGTCGAGACCCCCGACCGCCAAGGTCCCGCGACCTCGCGCCGCGAACGCGGGCCGCGGGTTCGACCGTCTGGCAGGCTTGGCCCATGTCCCCTGATTCCGATCTCCCTGCTAACCGATTCATCGATCGGGAGTTGTCCTGGCTGGAGTTCAATCAGCGGGTACTGGAGTTGGCGGAGGATGCCGACATTCCCCTGCTCGAACGAGCCAAGTTTCTCGCCATCTTCGCCGGGAATCTCGACGAGTTCTTCATGGTGCGGGTTGCGGGCCTTCGTCGTCGCATCGCAACCGGTATCGCGGTCCGGGCAGCCAGCGGCCTGATGCCCCGAGAGGTGCTCGATGCGGTACTCAAGCGCAGCCACGATTTGATGATCAGGCATGCCCACTGCCTTCACCATGAGCTTCTGCCCGCGCTGGCGGAGGAAAACATCGAGCTGGTGCGCTGGGATGACCTGGGCGAGATGGAGCAGGCGGAACTGTCAGTGCTGTTCGACGAGCGGGTATACCCGGTTCTCACGCCGCTGGCCGTCGATCCCGCGCACCCCTTCCCCTACATCTCGGGCTTGTCCCTGAGTCTGGCCGTCATGATCCGCAACCCGAACTCCGGCGAGTCCCTGTTCGCCCGGGTGAAGGTGCCCGAAACGCTGACCCGATTCGTCACCGTCGGTCCACAGCGGTTCGTACCACTGGAGGACGTGATCGCCGCCCATCTGGACCGACTGTTCCCCGGCATGCTGATCGAACAGCACCACACATTCCGGGTCACTCGCAACGAGGATCTGGAGGTCGAGGAAGACGACGCCGAGAACTTGCTGCAGGCCCTCGAACGGGAGCTGATGCGCCGCCGATTCGGCCCACCGGTACGCCTTGAGGTGGAGGAATCGATCGACACCGGTGTCCTCGAGCTGCTCGTGCGCGAGCTCGGAATTTCGCAGGCCGAGGTCTTCCGCCTGCCCGGTCCACTGGATCTGACCGGGCTGTGGGCATTGACCGGCATAGACCGAGACGATCTGAAGTACCCGGCTTTCGTCCCCAAGACCAACCAGCAACTCGCGGGCGTGGAGACGGCGTCCGCCCCCGACGTGCTCGACGCAATGCGCCGGGGCGACGTGCTTTTGCACCATCCCTATGATTCGTTCGCTACCAGCGTGCAGCGCTTTCTGGAACAGGCGGCCACCGACCCAAAGGTCGTGGCGATCAAGCAGACGTTGTACCGGACGTCCGGTGACTCACCGATCGTCGATGCTCTGATCGATGCCGCCCAGGCGGGTAAACAGGTCATGGCCCTGGTGGAGATCAAAGCTCGGTTCGACGAGCAGGCGAACATTTCCTGGGCCCGGAAACTGGAGCGAGCGGGCGTCCATGTGGTGTACGGGTTGGTTGGACTCAAGACGCATTGCAAACTGTCCATGGTCGTGCGCGAGGAAGGGTCGGTACTACGGCGCTATTGCCACATCGGTACCGGCAACTATCACTCCAAGACGGCCCGCCTGTACGAGGATCTCGGCCTGTTGACATGCGACCCGGATGTCGGCGCCGATGTGGGGCAGCTGTTCAACCGTCTCTCCGGGTATTCGTTGAGCACCGACTACCGACGGCTGTTGGTGGCACCTCATTCGATCAGGTCAGGGCTGGTGAGCCGGATCGAGCGCGAGATCGAACACCATCGGGCAGGCAAGCCGGCGCGAATCAGGTTCAAGGCCAACGCCATCGTCGATGAGGCGTGCATAGACGCGCTGTATCGCGCCTCCCGGGCGGGTGTTCCGGTGGAACTCTGGATTCGCGGAATCTGCGCCCTGAGGCCGGGGGTCGCCGGCCTGAGCGAGACTGTGAGGGTGCGCAGCATTCTGGGTCGATTCCTGGAACATTCGCGCGTCTACGAATTCGCCAACGGTGGGGACATCGAAGTATTCATCGGATCGGCTGATCTGATGCATCGCAACCTCGACCGCCGGGTGGAGGCTTTGATCCGGATTTCCGATCAAGGCCAGATCGCCGAGCTTTCCGCCCTACTCGACCTGGGCATGTCGGACAAGGTTTCGTCTTGGCACCTTCACCCGGACGCCACGTGGGAGCGACACAAGTTCGATGACAGCGGTCAACCGCTGGTTGACGTCCAGGAATACGTGATCAATCTGCACCAGCGGAAAGGGGTACCCGCCTCATGAGTGAATCACCAGTGACCGTCCGCGAGGTCGAGCGCAAGTTGCGGGTACACGGCAAGTTTCGGCTGCCTGATTTTTCTCCCGAAAGCTCTGGCGTCGCCCGTATCGAGCAACAGGAGGTGCGTCATCTCCATGCCGTCTACTACGACATCGAGGATCTGCGCCTGTTCCGGTGGGGAGTGACCCTGCGCCGCCGAGAAGGCGGCGAGGACGCCGGTTGGCATCTCAAGCTTCCGGTCGCCGGTGGAGATGGCACTACCCGCGACGAAGTGCGGATGCCGTTATCGGCCGGCGAGAAGGGCCAAGTGCCGGAATCGCTGGCGAACATTGTGCTGCCTTTGACCCGCAGCGGTCGGCTCACGGCCATTGTGGAACTCCGAACGGAGCGGAAGCCGTTTGCTCTGATCGATTCGCTCGGGACCGAATTCGCCGAACTGACCGACGACCTCGTGTCAGTGATGGACGACGAGGCCCTGGTCATGCGTTTCAGGGAAATCGAGGTCGAGGAACAGGTGGCCGGGGCCGATCTGACCCCAGTAGTTGAGGCCTTGATCGCCGCCGGGGCCGAGCCCGTGCAGGAATCAAAGGCCGCGGCCGCCCTGGGACCGGTGACGCACGAGCCACCGGACGTACTGGAAGCCGAGCCGGTCACTCCCGATCAGCCTGCCGGGGATTTGATCGTCTCGCTGCTGCGTCGTTACGCCCGGGCCTTCATCCAACATGACATCGGCGTCAGGCGAGACCTGCCCGACGCTGTTCACCAGATGCGGGTGTCGGCCCGTCGGCTACGCAGCGCACTGAAGGCTTTCGGCCCTTTGGTTGACCCCGAATGGGCCGACAAACTCCGTGCCGAGCTGGGTTGGGCAGCCGGCGAGCTGGGTTTGGCCAGAGACACGGAAGTCCTGCTCGAGCGACTGGACCGGGACGCCGACAACCTCGGAGGCGACGACGCGAAAGTCGTCCGCGCCGTCATCGACCCCCGGCTGCGGACCCGGCTTGACGAAGCGCGTGAGCATGCAATCGCCTCCCTGTCGACTCGCCGCCACGTTGAGCTTCTCGACCTGCTGGTCGAAGCCGCCCGTCAGCCCATGCTGACGCCAAAATCAACCAAACCGGCCCGCCGAGTCTTTCCGCGACTGGTCGAGCGCGCGTACCGACGCCTGGCAGATCGCGTCGAGCGGTTGGAACTGTCGGGACCTGCCCAGGACTGGCATGAAGCTCGGATCGCCGCCAAAAGGGCCCGCTACTCCGCCGAAGCGGTGGTCAGCGTGTTCGGCGGCCCGGCCCGCGAATTGTCCCGCGCTTTGGAGCAGGTCACCGAACTGCTGGGAGAACACCAGGATGCGTGCGTGGCCCAGGACGTCCTGCGGGAAATGGCCCAGGTCGACTCGGTCGACGGTCGGACCGGGTTCGCCCTCGGCCTGTTGCACGAGCACGAGTTCGAGGAGGAGCTGCACGCCCGACTGGAGTTCCAACGGGTGTGGCCGCAGGTGGAAGAAGTCCATGACCGGTTGACCCTGGTCTAGCGAAGACAACCCATGGCCAAGCCCGAAGTACCAGAGATATTCGCCGCAGGCACCGTCCTGCTGCGCGGATCGGGACGGGATGTGCGGGTCTGTCTGGTTCACCGGCCGACTCAGCGCGACTGGTCACTGCCCAAGGGAAAGTTGGACCCCGACGAGCACGCGATCGCCGCCGCGTGGCGGGAAACCATCGAGGAAAGCGGGCAGCACGTAGAACTGGGTCCAGGTTTGCCAGCCCAGTTGTATCGAGTCGAGGGCCGACTCAAACGAGTCGACTACTGGGTCGGCCGGCTTGTGGCGGGCGGACCCGGGTTCCGCCCCAATTCCGAGATCGACCGCCTCGAATGGCTGCGCCCCGAAGCGGCCATGAAGAAGCTCACGTACCCGCGCGATCGTGAGTTGATCCGACGGGCCGTGGCCACGCCTCGAACCACTCCAATGATCATTCTTCGGCATGCCCAGGCACTCCGCCGAGCCCGCTGGGGCAAGGAGAAGGACTCACTCCGACCACTGACATCCGGCGGCAAACGCGATGCCCGCAGGCTGGTCAACGTGCTCACCGCGTTCGGAATGGATTCGGTGTACTCGTCGGATGCCCAGCGATGCATTGACACCGTACGGCCGTTCGCCCGATCGGCGCGGATCAAGATTCGGCCGGAATCGGCCTTGAGCGAGCGGGGATTCGAGACCGACCAACGTCCCGGATCCCGGCGAATCAGCCAGTTGCTGCGTGTGAGAGAACCCATGGTCGTTTGCACCCACCGTCCCCTACTTCCCCGACTTCTCGCCGAGCTGGACTCTGATCTGGGCTCCGACCTGCTATCGCTGCTCGGCCCGGGGCTGCCTCCGGGGGCTTTCATCGTGCTCCACCGCACTTTCGGCCCCCGGGACCGGGTTCGCCTGACCGCTGTCGAACGCCACGAAATCTGATCAGCCGAAGCGGCCCGACACGTACGCTTCGGTGCGCCCGTCCGCCGGACTCGTGAAGATCTTGTTCGTTACATCGAACTCAACCAGCCGACCATGGCGGACTCCGGCGTCATCCAACTCGGCCGTGAAGAATGCCGTGCGATCCGATACCCGCGCCGCCTGCTGCATGTTGTGGGTGACGATCACGATCGTGTAGTCGGCGGCGAGCGCCCGCATCAGATCTTCGATGCGCTGCGTGGCGATCGGATCCAAGGAGGCGCATGGCTCATCCATCAGAATCACATCGGGTTTGACCGCGATGCACCTGGCGATGCAGAGCCTCTGCTGTTGCCCGCCCGACAAAGCGAGCCCACTTTCCTTGAGCTTGGCCTTGACCTCGTCCCAGAGAACGGCATGGCGCAGGGACTCCTCGACGATGTCGGCGAGTTCCGACTTCTTCACCCCTTGAACCCGCGGCCCGTAGGCCACGTTGTCGAAAATCGACTTCGGAAACGGATTCGGCTTCTGGAAGACCATTCCGACCCGGCGTCGCAGTTCGATCGGATCCACGTCCGGCTGGTAGATGTCGATGTCGTGGTAACGAATGTCACCGGCGACCCGGGCCCCCGGAATCAGGTCATTCATCCGATTGAGGCACCGAAGTAGCGTCGACTTGCCGCAACCGGACGGCCCGATCAACGCGGTTATTTCGTTCTTGCCCATGGACATGGTTACGTCCCGAACGGCCTCATAGTCGCCGTAGTAAACATGGACTTTCCGCAGCGACAGCACCGGATCGAGCAAGTCGGGCGAGGGAGCAGGACGACCAAAAACGAGAGCATCCATCAGGCTGTGGGCGCGCGGGGTCGGCGCTGGGTCGGATCCGTCGGCTGACACGCCGACCAGATTACGGGGTTCGGTATCGGGTTTTGCGGTCGTCGACATTTTCACCAGCGCCTCTGGTAGCGGTTGCGGAGGAATATGGCCACGCCATTCATGATCAGTAAGATCACCAGTAGCAGCACGCAGAGCGCGGCGGCCAGCGTGTGAAACTCATCGCGGGACTGCGAGGTCCAGTTGTAGATCTGAATGGGCATCACCGTGTAGGCACTCATCACGCCGCTCGGGTTGAACGTGATGTACGTGACGGCGCCGAGCAACAGCAGCGGCGCCGCTTCACCCATCGCCCGGGACAGAGCCAGGATGGATCCGGTGGCCGTCCCCGGCAGAGCGGCTGGAAGTACCTGCTTCCAGATCGTCTGCCACTTGGTCGCCCCCAGCGCCAACGAGCCGAATCGGATCGACTGGGGGACGGCCCGCAGGGCCTCTCTCGTCGAAATGATCACCACCGGGAGCACCAGCAGTGACAAGGTGATCGCCGCTGTGATCACGGTTTGACCCAGGGCCAAGGCCCGAGCGATGACCCCGAGCCCGAGGATTCCGTAGACAATCGATGGCACCGCTGCCAAGTTCTGAATGTTGATCTCAACCAGTCGGAAAAAGCGGCCGTTGGGATTGCCGTACTCCTCCAGGTAGATCGCCGCCATGATGCCTACGGGCAGGGAGATACAAGCGGTCGTGGCAATCACCCAGATCGACCCCATAATCGCCGACTGGGCCCCAGCCAACTCGGGAAATTGGATCGAGGGCATGTTCTGCCACAGCGTCGGAGTCAAACGCGACCAACCGGAAACAAAAATGAAGATCAGCAGAATCGCCAGGACCACGATTCCCACCGACAGGCCAGCTAGCAAGAGCGGCCGGAAGGACCGATCCCACCAGGATCTAGGTGGGGCCTGCATATGACCCGGCGGCAATTCGCCAAGTTGATCGACAACCGCCGTACTCGAGGTGACGCTCATTCGTACACCTCCCGATACTTGCGCACTAGCCGGATGCTGAACATGTTCATGACGAACGTCATCAGGAACAGCAGGGTGCCGACAGCAAAGATCGTCTTGTAGCCAGTCGAACCGGTGGGCTGGTCCCCTGACCCGGCGGCCGCGATGAACGAGGTCATGGTCTGCATACCGTCCAGCACGTTAAGACTCAACTTGGGCTGCAGTCCCGCCGCAATAGCGACGATCATGGTTTCGCCGATGGCTCGCGACACCCCCAGGACGAAGGCCGCGATAACGCCCGATAGCGCGGCCCGCACCACGACTTTGGTAGCCACCTGCCGGCGGGTCGAGCCCAGGGCATAAGCCCCTTCACGCAATCCGTGGGGCACGGCCGACATCGCGTCCTCTGACAGGGAGGCGATGGTGGGGATGATCATGATTCCCATAACCAGCCCGGCTGACAAGGCGTTGAACACCTGGGTTTGGGGCCAAATTGATTGCAGCACTACTTGGGTGACGAATTCGAGCGCGAAAAACCCGAAAATGACCGTCGGCACGCCGGCAAGCAGCTCGAGAATCGGCTTAATGGTCTTGCGCACCCGGGGGCGCGCGTATTCGGAAAGATAGATGGCGGCAGCCAACCCCAGTGGAATGGCGACTACGCAAGCGATCCCGGTGATCACCAGCGTCCCCGAAACCAGGGGCAGAACTCCGAACTCGGGATCGGCAAACAGCGGCGACCATTGCGTGCCGAACAGGAAGCTAGTGACCGGCACTTCCTGGAAAAACTCAATCGCCGGAACGACCAGCGACCAGATGATGCCCACGGTGGTGAGAATCGAGACGCAGGCGGCGGCGATCAGGAGCACCCTGACCACAGCTTCGCCATAGCGCGGGCGCGGGCGCGGGCGCCGCAGGGACATCTTCCCTACGGC
>JAUYKX010000106.1 GCA_030699055.1 Candidatus Nanopelagicales bacterium | reverse complement strand
GCGCATTCTCGACTGGAAGCAGATCTGGAACCTGACGGAGGTACCCGAGCGGCTGATCGTCGTGGGTTCCGGGGTCACCGGGGCCGAATTTGCTGGTGCGTTCGTGGGAATCGGGGCGGAAGTGGTGCTGGTTTCATCTCGAGCCCGGGTGCTGCCGACCCAGGACCCGGATGCGGCGGCCGTGGTGGAGGAGGTGTTCACCCGGCGCGGGATGCGGGTTATGGGTCATTCGCGAGCGGTCGCGGTGGAGCGGGAGTCCGACGGCGTGGTGGTGACGATGAAGGACGGGTCGGAGGTCAGCGGGTCGCACTGCTTGCTGGCCGTTGGGATTGTGCCCAACACCGACCGGATGGGCCTGGTTGACGCCGGGATCAAGTTGGCGGACAACGGCAGCATCGAGGTTGATCGGGTCTCCCGAACCAACGTCATGGGGGTCTACGCCGCCGGAGATGCCACCGGAGTCATGGCGTTGGCCTCGGTCGCCGCCATGCAGGGCCGGATCGCGATGTGGCACGCGTTGGGGGATGCGGTGGAACCGCTGGATCTGGCAGCGGTGTCCTCGGCGGTCTTCACCGACCCGGAGATCGCTGCGGTCGGCGTGACTGCGGCGGACATCGAATCGGGTCGGGTTCCGGGCCGGGTGCAATTTCAACCGCTCGCCACCAATCCCCGGGCGAAGATGCAGGGGGTGTCTGACGGGTTCGTGAAACTGATGGCGAGCCCGGACGGCACGATCATCGGAGGCGCGGTTGTGGCGCCCCACGCGAGCGACCTCATCCACGTGTTGGCCGTGGCGGTTCGTCGCCGCCTGACGGTCGACGACATCGCCGGTTCCTATTCGGTTTACCCGTCGATGTCGGGCTCGGTGGGGGAGGCCGCCCGGCGGCTGCACTCGGTGGCGGGCTGATGTTTGGTCAGCCCGCGGTCGGGACGCTGGCGTCTCGGCTTTCGTCGGCTTCCGTGTCGACTGGTCGTCGGCGCGCCGGGATAATTGCGAACGCGATCAGGGCGATGACGACGAGAGCAATCACCACGATCTCCGGTCCGACCTCCGGCCCGGTCCGGGTCTCCTCGCGTCCTTGGGCTCGCGCCCCGGCCAGTTCGACAAAGTCGATCAATACGGCGCTGGTGCCGTTGTTGCGACCGGAGGCGAAGGCTCGCTGCATCAGGCCTCGGACATCAATGACGTCAGAAGTCGCCTCGTAAACCTCCCCGGAAATCGCGACGTAGGTGCCGGGCCGGTCGACACCCGCTCGAAGTTGGCGAGCGACATCGCGCGCGCGGCCGGCGCCGCTGGGCAGGATCGCGACCACTATCGGAGTGCCGGCGGTGGAGATGGCTTGTTCCAATTCCCGGATCTCGGCGGGCTGGAGGGCCAAAGGCGCCTTCGGGTCGACGAATATGGGAGGGCCTTGGCGAAGTGAATTGACCGCGGCTACTACCTGTGGTTTTGACGGCGGGTCACCGGCCGCCGATGCCGATGTCGCGAAGAAGAACGGGCACGCCAGGAGTTGAACTGCCAAGACGGCGCTGATTCGCCTGCTCCGCAGCCATCGACGCATCTGTTATTCCTTGATCTCGCACAACACTGTCCCCGTCGGGACAGTAACTCCGGGTTCCGCTGCCAGGGATGTGATGATCCCAGCCTTGTGGGCGTTCAATGGCTGCTCCATCTTCATAGCCTCCAGGACCACGACGAGTTCACCGGCTTCGACGCGCTGGCCTTCCTCGACCGCAACCTTGACCACCGTTCCCTGCATGGGGGAGGTGAGGGCGTCCCCCGATGCGCCGGACCCGCTCTTGCCCCCTTTTCGGCGCCGGGTGGCGGTGGCGCGGCGGGTGCTTCCATTGGTCTGAGAGACGGCCAGGCTCGCTGGCAGTGACACGGCCAGCCTCCGACCGTCAACTTCAACGGTGAGAGTGGTCCGTTCGGCTGGCTCGTCGGCTTCCGCGAGCTGTGCGTAGGGCTCGATTGTGTTGTCGAATTCGGTCTCGATCCAGCGAGTGTGAACTCGAAAGGGCTCGTGTTGGTCGTCCGGGAAAAAGTCGGGATCGTTCACGACTGCCCGGGCAAACGGGAGCACCGTGGCGATTCCCTCGATCTTGAATTCGCTCAGCGCGCGGCGTGCTCTTTCGAGTGCCTCCCGCCGGGTGCTGCCAGTGATGATCAGCTTGGCCAAAAGGGAGTCGAAATTGCCGCCGATGACGTCGCCGGCTCGGAACCCGGCATCGACTCGGACACCGGGACCGCTCGGGGGCTCCCATCGGGTCAATTTGCCGGGAGCTGGAAGGAAGTTTCGCCCCGGATCCTCGCCGTTAATCCTGAACTCGATCGAATGGCCGCGAAGCTCCGGATCCGAATATCCGAGAGCTTCGCCAGCGGCGATTCGAAGCTGTTCCCGCACCAGGTCGATTCCGGAGACTTCCTCGGTCACCGGGTGTTCCACCTGAAGCCGGGTATTGACCTCCAGGAAGGACACCGTTCCGTCGGTGCCGATCAAGAACTCGCAGGTTCCGGCTCCGACGTAGCCAGCCTCGCGAATGATCGCTTTCGAGGCATCATAGATGCGGTCATGCTGCTCCGGAGTCAAGAACGGTGCCGGAGCTTCTTCGACCAATTTCTGGTTGCGCCGTTGCAAGGAACAGTCGCGGGTCGAGACCACGACGACGTTTCCGTGATTGTCGGCGAGCACCTGCGTTTCGACGTGACGAGGCTTGTCCAGAAAACGCTCGACGAAGCATTCGCCGCGGCCGAAGGCGACCACCGCTTCGCGCACCGCTGATTCGT
>JAUYKX010000238.1 GCA_030699055.1 Candidatus Nanopelagicales bacterium | reverse complement strand
GGCCGACGCCGACATCGCCGTCGACTAGATCCTTCGGCCATGAGCGTTCCCGCATCGACCCTGATCAGGGCCTGCATCCGCCAAGGCCTACGCACCGGATCGGCAAGAGAGACCGACACTCACTCCACGGGGATTCGCAGGAGTTGGCCGACCTGCAATCGGTCACTGCTCAGGCCGTTGGCCCGCTTCAACGCCTCCACACCTGCCCACGGATCCTGCCTGGGAAGTGTGCGCGATGCGATCACCCACAGGCTCTCGCCCCGTTCAACTTGAACGAACAAGCCGACGGCGTGCTCACCCGAGTCCCCGGCAGCCGAAGCGGGCGCAAAAGCCACCCCGGCCGCCCACAACCCGACGGCCGCCACCACGACACTCGCGATCAAGGTGAACACCAACCGAACCGAGCGGCGCCGCGTGGTTCGCCCGGGCTGGCGATTCGCCACTGACAGTGCGCTGTTCGACCATCTGGCCCACTCCCGGCGATCCCCGACGTCCCACGCCAACCGTGAACCGCCGCTCCTCAAGGCAATGTGTCCCGACATCATCGACCCCTTTCCATGCCAACCGCAAACGTCCGAGCCGCCCGGCTGGGCGACCCCAGCGAATCGAACACCTGTTCGTTCCGCTGGGTTGTTTTCTACCAGTAGCCTCCGACAACACGCAGCGCGGCGGTCGAACATATGTTTGATTTTCGGGGATCCGGGCGACTAGAGTCAGCCGGGACCGACGACGCCACCCCCCGAGAGAGGCGCAGAATGCCCGACCAGAATCGCAAGACGAAACTGACGGCCAGACAATCCGCCATCCTCGAGATGATTCGTCAGACGGTCGCCGAGCGGGGTTACCCGCCCAGCATTCGCGAGATCGGTGACGCCGTTGGCCTCGCCAGCCCTTCCAGCGTCGCCCACCAACTCCGGACCCTGGAAGAACGCGGTCTGCTGCGGCGCGATCCCCACCGACCGCGGGCGATGGAACTTCGCTCCGACGCCTCCCAGAAGAAGACGCGAGGTCAGGGGCTGGGCGGGGATTCTGATTCGACCGGGGCAGGCGCTGTGGCTGCTGGCGGGGCTGGCGCAGATGCTGCCGACTGGGCCAGCACCGACGTTGCTGCCGATGTGGTTCCCATCCCACTCGTCGGCCGGATCGCGGCCGGTGGGCCGATCCTGGCCGACGAGCAGATCGAATCCGTCTACGGGCTACCGCGGGATCTGGTCGGCCGGGGTGAGTTGTTCATCCTGCGAGTGGTCGGGGATTCGATGATCGAGGCGGCCATCTGCGACGGCGACCTGGTTGTCGTCCGGCGTCAGCCAACTGCGGAAAACGGCGAAATTGTTGCCGCGTTGATCGGCGAAGAGGCCACGGTCAAGACCCTCGACCGACGCAATGGACGAGTGCTGCTCCGGCCCGCGAATCCCAACTACGAGCCGATCGCCGGTGACGACACCGTGATACTCGGCAGGGTTGTGACGGTTCTCAGAAAGACTTGACGATTGGCTCGCGCGGCAGGACAACCTGTTCGCGCGGCAGGACGATCTGGTCCACCACCTCGACCGATGACCGAGGTGCCGCCACCGCCGTGCCCAACCGTCCGATCTTGATCGACTCAATCAGCTCAGCCATCGGCACCGGGCGACCAAACCAATAACCTTGGGCTCGCTCACAACCCAAAGCTCGCAGCAACTCGGCCTGCTCATCCGTCTCGACACCTTCGGCCACTGTCCGCAGCCGCAACGCATTGCCGAGAGCGACGATCGTTCTGGTCAACGCCAACTGCTGCGGGTCGTCACACATGCCCGCGACGAACGATCGGTCGATCTTGATGATGTCGACCGGGAACCGGGCCAGATACGCCAGAGACGAATACCCGGTGCCGAAGTCGTCCAGCGCGACGCGGCAGCCCAGCGCCCGCAAACTCGACAGGGTTTCCGCAGCCTCATCCGGCCGACCAGCCAGAACCGACTCCGTCACTTCCAGGACGAGATCCGTGGCAGCCACTCCCGCATCGGCCGACGCGGACGCCACCTGCCGAACCAGTTCGGGTCCCAGTTGATGGGCCGACACGTTGACGCTCAGCGCGAACGGTCCGAGTTCGGGAACCACCGAGCGCAGGTCGCGCAACTCGCGGCACGCCCGCCGCAGGGCCCACAAGCCCAACTCATGCACCACCCGCATCTGCTCGGCCAGGGGGATGAATTCGCCCGCCGAGATTAGCCCCCGCTCCGGGTGGCGCCAGCGGACGAGCGCCTCGGCGCCGTGGATCCGTCCGTCAGCCAGCGACACCATCGGTTGGAAGGCAAGTTCGAGCTGTCGACCGGCCAGCGCAGCCCGCAACTCCTGCTCCGCCCGGACTCGGGACTGCAGGGCAACGCGCATCGGCGCCTCGAAGCGAAGGATGTCGATCCGATGCGCCGTGCGAGCCCGGGCCAGGGCAAGCTCGGTGTTGCGCATCAGTTCCTCGGCCGATTCGGTTCCCGCGTCGTTCACCGCGTAGCCGGCGCTGAATCCGAGCCGCACTTCCCTGCCGTCTCCGATCACCACGGAATCGAGGGCCCTGCGCAACCGATCGTGAACCCGCGTCACGGACCGTTCGGCGTGCGTGCCAGCCACCAGGACCGAGAACTCGTCGCCCCCGACGCGGGCCACGATGTCCCACGGCCGCACACACCGGCGCAAAGCCCGGGCGACCTGGCGCAGGATCTCATCGCCAAATTCGCGACCTAACGTCTCGTTGAGCGCGGCAAACCCGTCGAGATCAATTTCAGCCACCGCCACCTGGCCGCATTGGGTCGATTGCAGCGCTTCGGTCAGATGCGCCTGCAGGGCGGCCCGATCCGGCAGACCAGTGAGCTCATCGATGTTGCCCGACTCCGCCCGGACCCGGGCCAGGGGGCGAATCACCGACAGGTCACGACTCGCCAGGACCACCCCGACCAGCCGACCGTCCTCATACAGGGGCGTGAGGATCGTCTCCGTCGACAGGCCGGACCCGTCCCCCCGGCGAAGAGTCAGGCCCGCCGTCTTGCCCCGCAGGGGTTGCCCGGTGGCGACTTCCGCCAGGATTTCCCGCAGCTTCTCGTCGTCGTCGATATGAACGAATTCCGACAGATTCCGACCGAACCAGAACCCCGGCACGTGGCCTAGCAATCTCGCCGCCGAAGGCGACTGGTAGCTGATCCGGCCCGAGCCGTCGGCCACCGTGACGATCTCGGACGGGTACTCGGGGTGGGCACCAACGCGGCGCCGCACCGAGCCGACCGGAGGTGAACTGTCCACCCTTCCGATCCGCGAGGCGATGACCACCAAGATGCCGGCAAACGCAGCGACCAAACTCCCTGCGGCGATGAACCAGGCGACAGCGACGCCAAAGGCGACGACCCTCCCGCCGACAGCCGATATAAGGCCCACGGCGGCGGGGAACTTCCACGCCGCCGCCGCCAGCAGGACGACCACCAACCCGGCCACCACCACGATCCGCCCTTGGAGCACACCGAGCACCCCGAGCACACGTCGGCCCCTGGAGCGCTGGCCGACGCGAGAGGAAACGTCATGTTGATCTGACATCGGTGGGCAGTCTGCCCGCATCCGCGCCCGCACGTCAGCCGTTTTCCGAATTCACCTGGGCATCGCGCAGCTTTCGGGCCAATTCCTTATTGGCCAGCCCGATCACGTGAATTCCGGAAGGGGAGTAATCCACGCCTTTTACTTCGCCCTCCTCGTGCAACCGGGCCACCAAATCGCCCCGGTCCAGCGCAACGACGACGTCAACTTCCTCAGCCGGTACCGGAAGATGCTCGGCGATATCGCCGAGCAGGGAATCAATCCCCGCGCCGGTCTGAGCCGAAATGACCAGCGCCTCCGGGTTCCGACTTCTGATTTCGTGGACGGTGTCCGGATCGGCGATATCCCCCTTGTTAATCACGACTATTTCCGGAACGCTGTCCGCCTGCACCTCCCGGAGCACGTCTCGCACGGCCTCGATCTGCCGGTTGGCTTCCGGCGTCGACCCGTCGACCACCAACACCAACAGGTCAGCCTGGGCGACCTCCTCCATGGTGGACCGGAACGCCTCAACCAACTGGTGCGGCAGATGCGACACGAAGCCGACGGTGTCAGTGAGGGTGAACTCCCGACCCCCCGTCGTGCGGCATCGGCGCACAGTCGGGTCCAGGGTCGCGAACAGCTCGTCGTGAACCAAGACCTCGGCGGAGGTCAGGCGGTTGAGCAGACTGGACTTGCCCGCGTTCGTGTAGCCGACGATCGCCACGGACGGCAGTGCCGAACCCCGCCGATTGCGGCGCGAGACCTCCCGGGCCACCGACATCGCCGCGATCTGCCGTCGCAGTCGGGAAATGCGGGTTCTGATCCGGCGCCGATCGGTCTCGATCTTCGTTTCACCGGGGCCGCGGGTACCGATCCCGCCGCCCAGTCGGCTCATCGATTCACCCCACCCGCGCAGCCTCGGCAACAGGTACTCGAGCTGAGCCAGGTCGACCTGGGCCTTGCCCTCCCGGCTGCGAGCATGCTGGGCGAATATGTCGAGGATCAACCAGGTTCGGTCGACAACCTTGACTCCGGTGACCTGCTCCAGCCGTTGCAACTGACCGGGCGACATCTCGCCGTCCACGATCACCGTGTCCGCACCCAGCTCACGCGCCAAATCGCGCAGGTTCCGGGCGCGACCGGAACCGAAGTACGTCGCCGAATCGGGCACGTCTCGCCGCTGGATCACCCCGTCAAGAACCGTCGAGCGGGCCGTCTCGGCCAGTCGGGCCAACTCCTGCATGGAGCGAACAGCGTCCGACCAACATCCGGATGTCCAGA
>JAUYKX010000236.1 GCA_030699055.1 Candidatus Nanopelagicales bacterium | reverse complement strand
TATACGAGCGTTGAGTGCCGTGCGTGCGGCCACACAGCGTCGGAGAACCGTGAGAGCCAAGCGGTTTTCCGATGTCTGGAGTGTGGCCATGCCAATCACGCCGACACCAACGCGGCACAAGTTGTTTTGGCCCGAGGCCTCGCAGCCTTGCGCCCACCCCAGGACGTGGGGCAAGACCCGGCACCGCCGGAGTCTGCGCGCGGAAACCCCGAAAAATCGGTAGCGCGAACCACCCGAACCAAGGCAGCGGCATGAACCCCGCACCTACCTCGGGAATCCAACGATCTTCAGTCGTTGGAGGACGTCAAGATTGCGCACGGGCCTACGGTCGTGTGTACTCGGCTGTCGTGTCCGCAGGGCGCAAACCGCGGGGCGCCCGCGCGGGCGACCTATTAATCGCCGCGACGGCGGTGGCAAATCAGTTGCCCTTGTACACCCGTAATCCCGCTGACTACCAGTTATTGCAGAACCTGCTCACCGTCGTTGCGATCTGATTCAGTTGCGCCGCGACGAGCCGAGGGTCATCACCCGCGACGGGAGACACAGATGAGCGATGTTGGCCAAGCTGAACGCCGGACCCAGTACCGAGTCTTCGAACTGGTGAAGGCGCTCCGTGAGTACCGCTAGCACCGAACTCAGTGTCCGCGGCATCGATGTGAGCGTGGCGTACAAGGACGTCAAGAACCTGAACATCAGCGTGTACCCGCCGCTCGGTCGGGTCAGGGTTTCTGCCCCTCGGCATGTCGGCGAGGACGTGGTCCGACTCGCGGTCGTTCAGCGCCTGGGTTGGATCAAGAAGCAGCAGGATCGAATTCGGTCGGCGGATCGTCAGAGCCCGAGGGGGCTGATCACGGGTGAGTCGCACTACGTGTGGGGTGTGCGGTTGCGCCTGGAGGTCGTCGAACGGCCCGGGCGAGCGCAGGTCGAAACCGACGCCGATCGGTTGATCCTCTACGTTCCGCCAGGCATGGGCGCCGATGGGCGGGAGACCGTGCTCCAGAACTGGCAGCGGCAGCAGCTCCGCGCCGCGATCCCGCCCCTGCTCGCCGAGTGGGAGCCGATTGTCGGTCGAAGTGTGAACCAGTGGGGCATCCGGCGGATGAAGACCCGGTGGGGGTCCTGCAATCCCACGGCCGCCCGCATCTGGCTAAGCCTCGAACTGGCGCGCCGACATCCGCACTGCCTGGAATACGTGGCCGTCCACGAGCTGACGCACCTACTGGAACGCGGCCACGGTGAGAGGTTCAAACGGCTCATGGACGGCTTCCTGCCCGACTGGCGGGCGCGGCGACGCCAACTCAATGCGGCGCCGCTGGCCGACGAGAACTGGTAAAGCCCGTCGCCAGGCCCAGAAGACCAGCGGTCTGCTCGGCGATCGCATGTTCCTCGTCGGTCGGTATCACCAGGACCGGAGTCGGGGTTCCGAGAGGCGAGATCCGGCGACTCCCGGTGCCCGCAGCGCCCGGGCCCGCAGCGTTGAGTTCGGGGTCTACCGAGATCCCGAACCGGTCGAGACCCCGGCAGACCGCTTGGCGCATCCAGGCGTCGTGTTCGCCGACACCGGCAGTGAATACCAGGGCGTCGGCTCCTCCTAGAACGATCAGGTAGGCGCCGACGTATTTGCGGATGCGGTGGGCGTACACGTCGCGAGCCAGGGCGGCCCGTTCGTCACCGGACTCGGCTCGGGCATGGACCTCGCGCAAGTCGTTGTCGCCGCACAGCCCCAGCAATCCGGATCTGCGGTTGAGCATGGTGTCCACTTCGGCTGCCGACCAACCCGCCCGCCCCAGAATCTCCGGGATGGACGGATCGATATCGCCGGACCGGGTTCCCATCACGAGACCCTCCAGCGGTGTGACCCCCATGGATGTCTCGATGCTTCGGCCGTGGCGGATAGCGCAGGCGCTGGCGCCGTTGCCCAGGTGAAGAGTGATCAGGTCGCATTCGGCGAACGGCATTCCGAGCAGGTCGGCGGCGCGCCGACCGACGTATTCGTGCGACGTGCCGTGGAATCCGTAGCGCTGCAGTCGGTGCTCCCGGGCGACCTCCCGATCGATCGCATAGGTCCGGGCCGGCTCGGGAATGGTCGTGTGGAAAGCCGTGTCGAAAACCGCCACCTGAGGCACGTCGGGGAGAGCCTTCACCGCCGCGTCGATTCCGCTGAGACACGGCGGATTATGCAGCGGGGCCAAGGGCACGCAAGCGACAATCGCCGACCGCACGTCGGCGTCGATCAGGGCAGGTTGGGTGAAGCGGTCCCCACCGTGGACCACCCGGTGTCCGACCGCAGCCGGTCGGTCGAGTCCGGCCTCCGCCAACCGCTCGAGGACGCAGGCGAACGCCTCGTCATGGTCGCGAACATGGGCCGGAAATGAGCGGGCCGCGAGATTGTCGACCGACGAATGATTCACCGTCGACTCGGCCTCGCCGATCCGCTCGACAAGCCCTGCTGTGACGCGAGCTCCGGTGGTTGCTTCGATCACGGCGTACTTGAGGGACGAAGAGCCCGAGTTGATGACCAGGACCTCGCTCATCGGGCGTCTCCGGGTCGGTCCTGCGCCTGCACGGCGGTAATGATCACTGTGTTGATGATGTCCTCGATGGTTGCCCCCCGGCTCAGGTCGTTCACTGGCAGCCGCAACCCTTGCAGGATCGGTCCCATGGCCACGGCACCCGAGGTGCGCTGGACGGCCTTGTAGGTGTTGTTGCCCGTGTTGAGATCCGGGAAAATCAGCACATTGGCGTGTCCGGCAACCACCGACTCGGGGAGTTTCGCCGCCCCAACCTGGGGATCGACGGCGGCGTCATATTGGATCGGTCCCTCGACCGGCAGATCGGGTTCCTTCTCCCGGACCAAAGCGGTCGCCTTCGTCACCTTGTCGACATCGGCACCTGATCCCGAAGATCCCGTCGAATAGGACAGCATCGCGACGCAGGGTTCGATGCCGAATGTGCGGGCGGTTCGAGCGGACGAAATCGCGATGTCGGCCAGTTCGTCGGCGTTCGGGTCCGGGATGACTGCGCAGTCGCCGTACACCAGCACGCGGTCCCGCAGCGCCATCAAGAAGACGCTGGACACCACCGAGATGCCGGGAGCCGTGCGGATCATCTGCAGCGCCGGCCGGACGGTGTCAGCGGTGGTGTGGGTGGCTCCCGACACCATTCCGTCGGCCCGGCCGGTGAGGACCATCATGGTGCCGAACCAGGTCGGGTCGCGGGAGAGATCGGATGCGGTTTCGGCCGACATGCCCTTCCTCCGCCTGCGTTCCAGGATGGTGGCAGCGAATTCCTCCCGCCACTCGCTGCTCACCGGGTCGATGATCTGTGCGGGCGTCAGGTCAAGGCCGAGGTCGGAAGCCCGCTCCGTCACCTGCGCCACGTTGCCGAGAATCGTCAACTCGGCGGCATCGCGACGGAGCACTCGCTCGGCCGCCCGGAGCACCCGTTCGTCGCCACCCTCGGGCAGGACGATGTGGCGTTTGTCCGAACGTGCTCGCGTAACCAGCATCCGCTCGAACATGGTTGGGGTGACGTTGGTTGCGTGGGGAATCAATGTCCGGCGGGCGAGGGCGTGCGTGTCGACGTGGTCCTCGAAGACGCGCGCGGCGAAGGCGATCCGCCGGTCGTCACCTCGGGTCAGGGAGGCTGCGGTGCGCGACAGCTTCTCGGCGGTTTCGAACGTTCGACCGGGCACCAGCAGCATCGGAATCGACCCGTGGCGCATGCCACGAGCGAAGCGCATCAGGGCCGGATGAGGTTCGAAACCACCGGTGAGCAGAAGTCCGGAAATGGCGGGCAGGCCGGTGCTGTACTGCGAGGCCAGAGCCAACAGCACTACCTCGGCGCGGTCGCCGGGAACCACAACCAGGGCGTCGGGCTCGACTCGTTCCATCAGGTGCGGCAGGGTCATCGCGGCGATGACGATGTTCGACACGTCGCGGTACAGTCCCGCCCCTCCCGGCTCCAGCACCGTCGCCTCCACGGTTCGGGCGACGTCGGCCAGGGTCGGCACGAGCAATCGGGGTTCCTCGGGGAGCAACCAGACGGGCGCTCCCGCGAGCTCGGATCCCAGCGAGCGGAGCGACTCGAGCTGATCGGCGTCGACCCGGTTCACGAAGTAGCTCAGCACGGGGATGTGCCGCTGGGTCAGGCTTTCGGCGGCAGCCGACAGAACCCGCCTCACCTGGCTGACGTCGTGCCCGTGGGCTCGCGAAACCACCATCGCCGTGGCACCCATGTTCGCGGCTATCTCGGCGTTCAGCGTGAATTCGAACGTCGTCGCCGCTCCCGAAAAGTCGGTTCCGTCGACCACGATGACATCGCAGCTCGCGGCCAGAGCTTCGAACTTGGTCAGGATCTGATGCAGCACGCCCGGGTCAACCGTCTCGCCTGACCAGGCCATCTCGTCGGCGACGACACCGAACGATTCCTCTTGGCTTTGCTGGAGCCGGTACCGGCGACGCATCAACTCGATCCCCGGATCAACCTCGTCGGCTGACTTGACGAACGGCCGGAAGAAACCCAATCGGCTGGTTCTGGCGGCGGCTGTTTCCATGGTTCCCAGTACCACCAACGACTTCCCCGTGTCGGGTTCAATGGCGGTGACGTATAGAACGGTGGTCATCCGGGCATCATCGCCGATTCGGTCGGTCTGAAGCGCGGTCGTGACCCTGCCGATGGGTGGTCGCGGTGCCATTAGCAGGGGTCGGCGTCTAGCCTGAACCGCGTGGTGGCCCCCGGATCGGATGTGCTGGATCGGGCCGCGCGCGCCGGGGCTCTGTCCCGACTGCGGGCGGCGACCGCGGACAACCCCCTGGACATCCTGATCGTCGGTGGCGGGGTGGTCGGGTGCGGGTCGGCGCTCGACGCCGCTCAACGTGGGCTCGACGTGGGTCTGATCGAGCGGCGTGATTTGGCGGCGGGAACATCCAGCAGGTCGAGCCGGCTCGCCCACGGCGGTCTCAGATACCTGGAACAGCGGGAGTTCTCCCTGGTTCACGAGGCGCTGACCGAACGCGGTCTGTTGCTTGATCGCCTGGCGCCCCATCTGGTTCGACCCGTGCCCTTTCTCTTCCCGGTAACCCACCGTGGCTGGGAGCGCCCATACGTCGGATTCGGAATCCAGATGTACGACCTGCTGTCCCGGCTGGGTGCCTATGGCGGGACGATGCAACGACCGCGCACGCTGTCGGCGAAGGCGGTCAGGGCCATCGCCCCCGGAATCAACCCGGACGCGATGGTCGGCGCGGTCCGGTTCAACGACGCTCAGATCGACGACGCGAGACATACCCTGGCCGTCGCGCGTACCGCGGTGGCTCACGGAGCTTCGATCGCGACCCGGGCCGCCGCCGTCGACATGATCCGCGAGGACGGTCGGGTGGTCGGGGTCGTGGTTCGCGACGAGTTGACCGAGGAGACCTTCGAGGTGCGCGCCAGGTCAGTCCTGGCTGCCGCGGGGGTCTGGACCGATGACCTGCTCAAAATGGCGGACGCTGGTGGGGATCACGCGGTTCGCCAGAGCAAAGGCATCCATCTCGTCATTCCGCGCACGGCGTTCCGGTCGACCAGCGCCCTCATCGCCCGAACCCCCACGTCGGTGCTGTTCCTGCTGCCCTGGGGTCAGCACTGGTTGGTCGGCACGACGGACACCGACTACGAAGGCGATCGTGACGAGCCCCGCATCGATGAGGCCGATGTCCAGTACCTCTTGGAAGAGGTGAACCGCTGGTTGGCTCAACCGATCGGTCGCGACGATGTGATCGGCATGTACTCGGGGCTCCGGCCGTTGCTCAGTTCGGGTGCGGACAAGGACGGCACGGCCCAGATGTCGCGCGAACATGCGGTGCTCCATCCGGCTCCCGGCCTTGTGATGATCGCCGGCGGCAAGTACACGACCTACCGGGTGATGGCCGCCGACGCGGTTGATGCGGCCGTCGCCGCCCGGGCCGAATTGGTTCACGACATAGTCGCCGAATCGCGAACCGATGAGTTGCCGTTGGTTGGGGCGGCGGGTTTCGCCGCCGCGTGGGCGTCGCGCGAGCGGACGGCCAAGGTCGCCGGGCTGCCCGTGGGAACGATTGAACACCTGCTTCGGCGACACGGAGATCGGGTGCGGGACGTGCTGGACCTGGTGGCGAACGACCGCAGCCTCGCCGAACCGATTCATCCCGAGGCGCCCTATCTGATGGCCGAGGCCGTGGTGGCGGTGTCCCGCGAGGGTGCGTTGGGACTGGTGGACGTACTGGCCCGCCGCACTCGTGTAGCGCTTGAGACGCGAGACGGCGGCGCTCGGGTCGCGCAGCGGGTGGGTGAAGTGCTGGCGGGTCAACTTGGCTGGAACGACGATCGGCTGGCGAAAGAGGTTGAGCACGTCCAGCGGCGCTCGGAGGCTCTGCAGCCGGTACCCGGTGGCGGTCAGGAGCAGCACCTGCTCGACCACGATCCGTTGGAACCAACCGAGGCCGATCTCGCCGGTCCGCTGCCATTGGAGCCGCCAGCACCCTAAAGTGTGGCCATGTTGGCTCCAAATGCACATTTGTCCCAGGTTGCCGCGAACGCGCGTGTACTGACCCCGCTGGTCTCGGGTTCCGACTCCGGTCAAACCGCCCAGACCACATCGCCGGTGAATCTTTCGCCTTTGGCCTCGATACCGGTGTCCGACCAAGCCGCGGTAACGGAGGCCTTTGCCAAGTCTCGACATGTCCAACACTCGTGGGAACGAATGTCCACGAAGGTCCGGGCCGAGATCATGCTTCGTTTCCACGACCTGCTGTTCAAGGACCGCGAAACAGGTTTGGACATCATCCAGGCCGAGACGGGCAAGGCCCGGCTGCACGCCGTCGAGGAACTGTTGGCGGTGGCCCTGGTTGCCCGGCACTATGCACGGACGGCCGACAAGCTGCTCCGACCCAAACGTCATGCCGGACCAATGCCCCTGCTCTCCCCGGCGTTGGAGGTGCGGCACCCCCGGGGCGTGATTGGGGTCATCGCGCCGTGGAACTACCCGCTGGTGCTGAGCATTGGCGATGCGCTGGCCGCACTGATGGCGGGCAACGGGGCGGTGCTGAAGCCGGATTCCCAGACTCCCTTGACGGCGCTATGGGCGATCAATCTGCTGTACGAGGCCGGGCTCCCCGAGGATCTCGTGGGCGTGGTCTACGGCAGTGGTGCCGTCCTCGGGCCCGTGATTGTCGGTGAAGCGGACTACCTGATGTTCACCGGTTCGACCGCCGTCGGACGACAGGTGGCCGCGCAGTGCGGCGAGCGGCTGATTTCGTGCTCTATGGAACTCGGCGGCAAGAATGCCATGATCATCTGTGGTGACGCCAACGTGAAGCGAGCCGCCGAGATCGCGGTGCGGGCGTGTTTCACCAACGCGGGGCAACTCTGCATCTCCATCGAACGCATTTATGTCGACCGGCGGATCGCCCGGGACTTCCTGGACGAGTTCGTCGACCGAACCAGCAAGCTGCGGGTTTCCGCCGCCCTCGGTTGGGGTGCGGACATGGGCAGCCTGATCAGCGGCAGACAACTCGACGTGGTCAACTCGCACGTGACCGATGCGGTGGGGAAGGGGGCGACGGTGCTCGCGGGCGGCAGACCTCGCCCAGACGGCGGACCGCTCTGTTATGAGCCCACGATTTTGACCGGGGTGACGCCCGAGATGACCTGCTACGCCGAGGAGACCTTCGGGCCGGTCGTCAGCGTGTACCCGGTGGACGGCGATGAGGAGGCGATCGAGCTGTCCAACGACACCGATTACGGGCTCAACGGATCGGTGATCACAGGTAGTCCCCGCCGCGGGCGAGAGATCGCGAGACGGTTGCGCGTGGGCTCGGTCAATATCAATGAGGGTTACGCGACCTCGTTCGCCACGACCTCCGCCCCGATGGGCGGGTTCGGGGTCTCGGGCATCGGTCGCCGGCATGGGTCCGAGGGTCTGCTGAAATACACCGAGGCGCAGACCATCTCTACCCAACGGTTGATGGGCTGGGGCGTTCCGCCGCTGCTCAATGACCGGATCTGGTCCGAAACACTCGTCGCGTTCGTGCGCGGCCTGAAGCTGATGGGGAAGAAATGAGCAATCACGACTATGACGTCATAGTGGTCGGGTCCGGTTTCGGCGGCTCCGTGGCCGCGCTGCGGCTGAGCGAGAAGGGCTACCGGGTCGCGGTGCTGGAGGCTGGCCGACGCTTCCGCGACGACGAGTTCGCCAAGACCTCGTGGCGTCTGCCCAAGTTCGTCTGGGCACCCCAGCTCGGTCTGAAAGGCATACAGCGCATTCACATCCTGCGGGACGTGGTCGTGTTGGCTGGCGCTGGCGTTGGCGGCGGATCGCTCGTGTACGCGAACACGTTGTATGTGCCCCCGGACGAGTTCTTCCAGGGCCGCCAGTGGGCGCACATCACCGACTGGAAGCGGGAGTTGGCCCCGCACTACGACCAGGCGTCCCGCATGCTCGGTGTGACCCGGAATCCGACGATGACCCCGGCCGACATCGCGATGAAGGCCGTCGCCGACGAAATGGGCGTCGGGGACACGTTCAAGATGACTGACGTTGGGGTGTTCTTCGGCCCGGGCAGTGGCGAAACCGTGCCCGATCCGTTCTTTGGCGGTGCTGGCCCGGAGCGCACCGGCTGCACCGAGTGCGGCGAATGTATGACCGGTTGCCGCCACAACGCCAAGAACACCCTGGAGAAGAACTACCTGCCTTTGGCCGAGGCGGCGGGCGCGAAGATCATTCCTCTGACCACTGTTCGGGGCATCATCGCCCGACCCGACGGCGCTTTTGACGTGCAGGTTGAGCGGACCGGCACCTGGTTGGGTCGGGGGGAGCGGACCTTCACCGCGGGTCACGTGATCATGGCAGCCGGCACCTACAACACCCAACTGTTGCTGCACAAGATGCGGGACACCGGACGACTTCCCGGTCTGTCGCCGTCCCTCGGTCGGCTGACGCGGACGAATTCCGAGTCTCTGCTGGGCGCGGTGGCTACCAAGCAGGCGGTTCGAAAGTCAGGCATGGATTTCACCCAGGGTGTCGCCATCACCTCGAGCTTCTTCCCGGAGCCACAGACCCACGTCGAGGCCGTTCGGTACGGCAAGGGCTCGAATGCGATGGGGCTGCTGGCCACGGTGATGACCGACGAGGAGCCAGGGGTTCCCCGTTGGAAGACCTGGGCTCGCAAGGTTGCCTCCGATCCGAAGGCGGCCGCGAAGATGCTCAACGTGCGCGGCTGGTCGGAACGCTCGATCATCTCCCTGGTGATGCAGACCCTGGACAACTCGGTGACCGTGACCGGGGCGCGCGGTCTTCTGGGCCGGTTCAAATTGGACACCCGGCAGGGAGAGGGTGAGCCGAACCCGACCTGGATTCCGGTGGCGAACAAGGCGGTGCGCCTGTTGGCCAAGAGGATCGGGGGCGTTCCGGGGGGGAACCTTGGGGAGGTCATCGGGGCGCCCATGACGGCGCACTTCGTCGGCGGTTGCGTGATCGGTGATTCGCCGGAGAGCGGGGTGGTTGACCCCTATCACCGGGCGTACGGCCATCCGGGCCTGCATGTCGTTGACGGATCAACCATCAGCGGTAATCTCGGCGTCAATCCCTCACTGACCATCACCGCTCAAGCCGAGCGGGCGATGTCGATGTGGCCGAACAAAGGCGAGCCGGACCAGCGTCCCGCGCTCGGCCAGGCCTACCTGCCGGTGCCCGCAGTTGCGCCTCGGCGCCCGGTTGTCCCCGAGGCGGCGCCCGGGGCTCTGCGGTTGCCGATCGTTCAGGTGTCGTGAATTGGGAATCGCCTGGCGATTTGCGCTAGTTTGACACTCCGGCCCCGGGTAGTGGGGTCCGAATGAAGCGAACCAGGAGGTCGAACATGTCCAGC
>JAUYKX010000235.1 GCA_030699055.1 Candidatus Nanopelagicales bacterium | reverse complement strand
GCGCAACCAGGACCTGGCCGCAGAGCTGATCCGCTACGCCCGGGGCTGCTACCCCGAACGCGTCTCCAACCCGATCATCAAGAACAACGCCTTCGCCCTGGAGTTCGCCAACGGCTCGCGGATCATCAGCCAGCCTGCCACACGCAACGCAGGGCGAGGTATCCCGGCCAAGCGCGCCTACCTCGATGAGTTCGCCTTCGCCGAATACGACGAGGACATCTGGCGGGCCATCGCCCCGACCGCCGACACGATCACCGTCCTCTCGACCCCCAACGGGCGGGCCAACGTCTTCTATCTCATGTGGGCAGGCGAGTACGGCGAGGAGTGGTCCAAGCACCTGATCCACTGGTCGCAGGACCCCCGCAAGTGGACGGCGGAGGAGCGAGCTCTAGGCGACCCGAAGCTCAGTGCCTGGTACCGAAGAGAACGGGACTCCTACCCCGCCCGCGACTGGGCCTCGGAGTTCGAGTGCGACTTCGTCGAGTCCGGTGGGGCGGTTTTCACCGCCGACACCTGCGAGAAGGTGTACGACAAGCGCCTACCCAGCGATGACCCGTGGACGTGGGTCGACTGTCCGGGCACCTACACCTACTGGGACCTTGGAGCGAGACAGGACGCCACGGTGGGGATGACCGTGGGCCGGGTGTCGGGCAAGGCCGCGCTCGTGGCCTGGTCGCGCATGGAAGCGCCCAACGAGTGGCCGCAGATCGAGCGGGCCATTGCCGAGCGGATCCAGCGCTACCCCGATGGCCGGCACTTCGTCGAGTCCAACGGCATCGGCGACCCGTTCATCTCACACCTACGAAACGACCTCGGCCTGGCGGTCGAGGAGTTCCTCATCACGCCGCGCTCGAAGACCGACATCATCCGCGCCCTCGCCATCGCCAGTGAACAGGACGCCTTCCGTCATGGATCGCGACCCCTGTACACCGAGATGCTGCGCTATCAGGTCGACGACGCAAAGCTGGTGCAGGACTGCGTCATGGCAGCCGCCGGTGCCGTGTATGTCGCGAACCTGTCGGGCGTCCTCCTCTATGTCTAGGAGCCACCCTTGGCTGTCCGCGAATCGCTGGCCCGGCTGTTCGGCGCCAAGGCCTCCATCATCGGTCTATCGGCAGACGAACTGCCCGACCGCGCCCTCGAAAAGTCGTACGACGACAAGGCGCTCCTGTCGACCTACGCCGATGACGCATGGCCGTACACCCTCGCCACGATCGAGGCGACGCAGGCTACCCAGGCCCACCTGACCATCGGGCGGGTCAAGCGCAGCCCGGAAGGCGAGGAGGAACGGACGCCGGCCGGACCCGACCATCCGGTACAGGCGCTGTTCGACAACCCGAACCCGCAGACGACAGGCGAGGACCTCGTCTACCTGTGGATGCTCTACCTCGAACTCGCCGGCCATTCGCCGATCGAGGTCGTCAGGCCACAGGGCGGCGGGATCATCGGGGCACCCGGCAGGGCAGGACGCCGCCAACGCGAAGGGTTCGAGCTCTGGGCGCACAACCCGTCCAACTGGCGGGTGGTGGCGGACGCGGACGGTTCGATCAAGGGCTACCTGTGGCTGACCTGGTCGGTACAGGATCTCAAGTGGCGCGCCGACCAGATGACCTATCTGCGCTGGCCGAACCCCAACGATCGGTGGTATGGACAGGGTCGGGTGCAGGCCATCCGGCAAGCGGTCATGGCCGAGGAATACGCCTCGATCCGAGACAAGAAGTTCGAGAAGAACCTCGGCGTCCCTCCGGGCATCCTGTCGTCCGAGATGCCGCTCGGCGAACCCACCGCGATCGAGCTGCAGAAGCGCTGGGAGAAGGCGGTCGGCGGATACAACAACGCCGGGAAGATCGCGATCCTCGGGTCCAAGACGACCTACCAGCCGATCCAGATGTCGGCCCGGGACGCTCAGTGGCTCGAGCAGCGCCAATGGCGCCTGACCCAGATGTGCGGCGGCTTCGGAGTCCCGATGGTCCTCGCGCTGGGCTTCCGGGATGCCACGTTCGCCAACTCGGGTGCGGCCAGAGCCGAACTGTGGGAAGGCACGCTCACCACCAAGCTCAACTTGATCGCCAGCATGGTCACGCACCGCGTCCTGCCGCTGGTCACGACCGAACCCCTGGAAGCGTGGTTCGACTACTCCAAGGTCGAGGCGCTCGGTGAGAACGAGGTCGAGCAGGCTGACCGGGCGGTCAAGTGGGCCAACACGGGCGCCACCACGGTCGACGAGGTCCGGGCGATCCTCAAGCTCCCGCCGATGACCGACAAGCGGATCGGCGAACGGATGCTGATCCCGAGCACGCTGTCCCTGTCCGCACCGGATGAGGTTATCGCCAACGCCGAGCTCGGCATGGAAGGCGCACAGGCCGCTATTGACGCCACGCGCAACCCGCCGCCAGAGGAGGAACGGCGTCCCCCGCCCCGCCGCTCGGTCAAGAACCAGACGACCCGTGGCGAGCTCCTCTCCCCGGTCATCGAGGGATACAAGCGCGACCTGTCAGGCTACTTCTCGGCCCAGCGTGGGGCGTTGAACGGGGCGTGGAAGGCCATGCCGCAGGACGAGGCTGAGACGATTCTCCAGCGGGCCATCGAGATCATCACGGCCAAGCGCTGGCGGGAGCGGATCGCCCGGATCTCACGGTTGCCCATCGAGACAGGGTTGACGCTGGGAGCGAGCGAAGCCGCCGCGACACTCGGTGTCTCGGTCTCATTCAGCATCCCGGCTTCCGAAGCCGCGCTGCAGGCCGTCACCGGGCATCTGGACCGGTTGGGCGTGGGGATCCAGAACACCACGGTCGACGAGGTTCGGGCGGTCCTCCAAGATGCGCTCCGCGAACGGCTGGACAACGCCGGTATCCGCTCACGTCTTGATGAGCTGTTCGACGGCTATCAGGACTGGCGACTCGACCGGATCTCAAGAACTGAAGTCACCTCGGCCTACAACCTCGGCGCCATTGGCCAGTACCGCGACGTCGGAGTGCAGACGGTCAAGGTCAGCGATGGCGACGTGGATGCGCCCTGCGCCGCGGCCAACGGGGCGACGTGGACGCTGGAGGAAGCCGAGGCCAACCCGGTGAGTCATCCCAACTGCACGAGAACGTGGATTCCCGACACGGAAGGGCTGTAGAGGAGAGAACGGAGAATGGCTAACGATTACGACATCACCGCTCGCGCTGTTGGGGTGGACGCCATCGCGGCGCTCGCCCTTCGTGTGGCGCTTCATACGGGAGATCCCGGAGCTGCCAACACCGCAGACAACGAGGTCACGGGCGGAAGCCCGGCCTACGCCCGCCACTACGAACCCAATCCCGAAGCACCGACCGACAGCGGCAAGTTGCCGATGCTATGTCCACGAGCAGGTACATCTGAATGCACGAAGTGCCCCACCGGTGGTCGCAAGTGAGTATGCGATGAACCTCAAGCACATGACCGGCCCGATCACCAAGGCAGATGCCGGTGGGCTGGAAGCCACGATCACCACGCCCCGGGTCGACTCCGACATGGAATCGGTCGACCCGATGGGCCTGACCAACCGCGCCGAGTACCTCGCCAACCCCCTCGTCTACTGGGCGCACGAATGGGCGCTGACTCAGGGAACGGCGGAACCGATCGGCAAGGCCACGAAGCTCGACGTGTCGCGGACCAAGATCGACTCATCCGCCGTCTACGCTCCGACCCCGAAGGCGCAGAACGTCCGCGCCCTGGTCCTCGGTGGGTTCGTCCGCAAGACCTCGATCGGCTTCGACCCGCTGGTCATGAAGACCATCGACGGCGTCCCCACTCATACCCAGTGGGCGCTCCGCGAGTGGTCGATCGTCCCGATGCCGGCCAACACCGACGCCACGATCACAGGCGTCAAGTCGGCGCTGCGCTGGTTCGCGGACCAGATCGCGGAGCCGGATGAGGAACACGAAGCAACCGACATCGACACGTACAAGGGAATGCCGGTCGTTACCGATCTGGCCCGTCTCAACTGGCAGATGACACCGGACGCGTTGGAGCGTCTCGTCAAGGCCGCCGTCGAGGATCAACTCAACATGACTTCCGATCCCGAGGCCCCGGACTACGTGATGATCCGGGAAGGCAGACGCCTCGTCGCCACGATCCGCCCGCGCTCACGTCGGGTGGCTCGTTTTCCTCAGTCGTCCTAGCGGGTACGACAACCCGCCGCTTCACCTAATCCGTCACACGAGCGCTCCGTGGGACCAACGCGGAGTAGTTCAGCATGCCCGAAACCAAGACCCCCGAGCCGGCCGAGACGGTCGAGCTCGCCCCCGAAGCGGCGGACCAGATCGCCGACAAGGTCCATGAGCGGATCAAGGCGGCCCAGCCGGTAGCCGTTGAGAGTGGCACCGTCGAGCTGGTCGAGATGCCGGAACCCGCATGGGCCAAGGATCTCCGCGAGTCGATCGCGGAACTGAAGGCCGAGAGGCCGCTTCCCAACCGCACCAATCTCGGCGATGTGCCGCCCGGTGGCATCGTGCCGAAGGCCGGCGACAATCCCGCCTTCTACGGCGGCGACGACATGTACACCGAGGCCGGTGCCACTCCTGCCGACATCGCCACGAACCTGTGGATCGTGTCCAAGATGCTCGGCGGCAAGGTCAACCCGGAATACAAGCCGTCCCTGCGGATGCGTCAGGTCATGTACTCGGCGGCCGAGGAAGCGCTCAAGGGCGCCGCAACGCCGATCCCCCAGACTGTCGTGGACCGCGGCTACGTCAAGGCCCACGACGTCGATGGCTTCGTCGCCAAGACGTACACCGCCTACCGGCGCGAGGCGTACAAGGCGATGACCTCGACCGGCGCCAATGCCGGTGATGAATGGGTGCCAACGTTCAGCTCAGCCGAGCTTTGGCGCGATGTACATTTGGCTACGGCTGTCTCGGCATCCATCCCCCGCGTGGCGATGCCGACCAACCCGTATACCCTCCCGACCCTCGACGCGGATGTGACGTTCTACTACGCCTCGGCCGAGAACACGGCGGTCACAGGGAGCGAGCCGAACACCGGCAACGCCACCCTGACGGCTCGCAAGATCCAGGCCGACGTGACGTTCTCGGGCGAAGTCTCGGAAGACTCGATCATCCCGATCGCGTCCACCGTTCGCGGAAACCTCGTCCGGCGCGGTGCCCAGACGATGGATGACCTGATCGTCCACGGCGACACCGAGACAGCCGGAAGTGGCAACGTCAACACCGACAATGGCGCACCCGCCTCGGGCGCGTTCTACCTCGCGTTCAACGGCCTGCGCAAGTTCGCCCTCGTGACGAACACCGGGCAGGTGTCCAACGTGGCGGCCGCTCTCACAACGGCCAACTTCACCACGATCCGCGGCCTGCTCGGCCGGTACGGCGCTCGTCCCTCCGACCTGCGGATCATCACCGGCCAGTCAACGCTCAACACGATGTACGACATCACCCAGGTCAAGACGCTCGACGTCTACGGCCCGAATGCCACCATTCTGCAGGGCGAACTGGCGCGGTTCTTCGGCATCCCGATCCTTGCCTCCGAGGCCACCCCGGTCACGGGCTCCGACAAGGTCGAGGCCGATGGCCTGTCGAACTCCACCGCGGGTTCGCTGGGCTGGTTGGTGCTCGTCAACGTCAACGGCTGGAAGCAGGGCTTCCGACGCGAGTTCACGCTTGAGTCGGACCGCAACATCCAGACCGACAGCAACATCCTGGTCGCGTCGTTCCGCATGGCCCTGATCCCTTCGGGTATCTCGACCCTGCACACGGCAGTCGGCCGGAATGTGACCGTCTAAGCCGCGAGGGACTGGTCCTGATCCCCAACGGGACCAGTCCCCTCTTTCTCTAGTCGCTTCTTCAAACGCCAAGCGGCGTTGGCAGCTCGAATGCGATCGCGGTGCCGCTCTCGGTAGGCTTGGTGCCATGCCTTGACCTTGTCAGGATTGGCCGCTTGGTAGGCGCGCTCACGCTCCAATGACTTCTCGTGGTTTCGCCACCGATACTCACGCTTGCGGCGGGCATACTCCGGTAAATGGGCACGTCGGTGCTCGTCCTTTCGCATGGCCCAACTTCCCCCGGCACCAGTGCTTGTCCAGCGCGACCACCAATTGGTCCGTACATGGCGCTTGTGCTGTTCGAGCTGGGCAACGGCAGAATGAGGATTAGCCCACCAGCCTCGCGATGTCATGCCATCGTGGATCATTGGGATGTTGAGGTATCTGCGCCTGGGTGTCGCGCGGTCGAGGAGGGCGAACCACATCCATTGTCCATAGTCGTTCCGTTTGTAGCGACGCAGATAGACCAAACGTAGTCCGGTTATTGCGGCCAACCGAGCTGCCATCGTGGCATCGGCATACGGACTTTTGCCGACCTGTAACAACTCATCCCGCTGTCGGTCCGGACTCACCGTTACGGCTAGCCACTTACCGGTCATAGCTGCCAACTCGCGCAACTCTGGTTCGCTTGTGCCGTCAGATAGCGGTCCATCGAAGTCCGCGAAAATCAGATCGAACAGTCGCTTCAGGCGGGATGCTTGACTAGCGAACGGCGTATAGCCGAGGCGATCGGCATCCCAGGCGAGCAGCTTCTTTCGATCGGCCTGCATCTCGGCCACGGTCACTTGGAAACCCGCAGAGACCCAAGCTTCGGCACCTTCACCGCCGCCTAGGAACTCCAAGACGGTCCGAACGCTCGTTTCACGTGCAAGTGCGTGAAGTAGCGCTCGGATCTGTCGCTTACCAGCCGAGTCGTACTGCGCCCGCAGGGCCGTCATCTGTGCCGTCATCTGCGCTTGCATGGCGTTATTGCGCCGGGTCACAGCCGCCCGGTGTCCAGCCCCAATCCTTCCCATCTAGCCCTCTCAACAGGGTGCCCCGGCTCCGTGTTGAGCCGGAACCGGGGCATAGAAAAGGGCTCTCAACAGCCGCGCTCAGTTTATCACTGCGCTCCCTACCGGAGTACCCCCGTGCCTGACCGCCTCGCCTACTCACTGGGGACGGCGATCACGTCGAATACCGGCGGCCCCTTCACGGCGACGTGGGACCGGGCTCCGGTCGTCTCGGCAGGAACGATCCGTTCCGTCGTGGCGGTTTCGCCGTCGATCACGTCCAACGCCCGGTTCAACCAGGTCGACGTCTACCTGCAATCCGACGCACCGTCGGCTGGTTCGAACACCGCCGTCACCGTGCTGGTCGATCCGATCACCCTGCTCACCAACAACGACGCGGTAGTTGGGACCATCCGACACGCCAGCGCCCGCGTCGCCGTGGGTGACCAACTCCAGCTCCGAACCTACATGGACAACACCGGAGCCACACCCGGCGGCTCTGTCTTCGTCACCGTTCTAGTGGAGCCCGACGCATGAACGGACGAAACCTGACCGCTGAGATCAGCAGCGGCTCCAACACAACTGTCAAGGCTACGCTGGGCAACCTGTACGGGATCTTCGCCTATCCCACGGGGCAGGGCGGGTCCGTGCGCGTCGAGGACGGTGATCTCGGCGCAACGCCGGACCTCAACGCCTCCGGCGACAACACGATCATCCGCATCACGTCTTTGGCGTCGAACACGGCCAACTACACCGACCTCAAGCCCGGAGTCGGATTCGGCAAGCTCGTCATCGCGGCCACATCGAACACGCGGGTCGTCGCAGTTTACGAATGACCGCGCGGCTCCCTCAGCGGATCAAGCCCGCCTACCCACTAGCGACCAAGGACGGCCCGAGTGAGTTCGTACATCTCCCTGGCTGCCCTGAAGCAGGCCGCCTCGATCGACGACACGGTGGACGACGCGCTCCTGACGAGCGTGATCTTCCGCGCGTCCGGGAGGGTGGACTCGTTCCTGGCCCGGAACCGTGTCGGGTTTGTGGGGTTCGCGTCGTCGAGCAATAGCCGGACGGGAGTCGGGTCCAATACCCGCGTCTACGACGGCACGGGCGACGACACGCTGTTCATCGACGATTTCCAGTCCGTGTCCGGTGTCTCGGTTGACACGACCTCGGTCTCCTCGAACTCATGGAGGCTGTGGCCGTACAACCAGACCCCGAAGCGGGCGATCATCTACGAAGCCGTCACCCCTGACATCATCGGGCGGGCACCTTCCCACTGGTCACGAGGGACAGCCAACATCGCGGTCACCGGCTACGCCGGCCTCGATCACATCCCCGACGACGTAGCGCAAACGACCCTTGCGGTCTCGCTTATCTACTGGCGCCGATACCAGCAGGGTGAGCCGGAACCCGTCGTCTCCCCCGATGGGATGGTCGGCTTCCTCGTGGCCGATGCGGAAGTCGACGGCATCCTTACGTCCGGTCTCGACGGTTGGATCGTGCCGGGTGTCTGGGGCGCCTGATGCAGATCAAGGTCACGGTGAAAGGCGCCCGCGAGCTCGCCCGGACGTTCGGCGATGACGGCCTGATCGACCGGATGCTCCGCCCCGGGTTCAAGAAGTCCGCCGTCGTGGTGGAGGGTTCCGCCCGGGGCAAGGTCCACACCGTTACCCGGAAACTGCAGGGCTCATTGGGTCACGAGTTGCAGGGCAAGGGCGCGAGTCTCGAAGCCCACATCGGCCCACAGCCCGGGCTTGGGCAGTCGAGAGGGTATTCCGAGTCCGATACGAGCCGTTGGAAGAAACCCCGCCGCGGGAAGAACAAGGGCGATCCGCAGACCTATGCGCCGTTCGAGGAGGAAAGGACCAGGTACAGACCGGCCCACCCATTCCTCGAACCTGCCCTGACCGAGAACGAAGGCCGGATCGAGGACCTGATCCTGCAGTCGGTTGATGATGCGATAGCGGGCTTCGGGCGATGACGCTGGAACTCGACATCGACGACCTCCTGGCAAGGGTCACCTACCGCTGCTCGGGTCTCGTTGGCATTCGAAAGGCGTTCGACTATGACGAGTGGCCGGATTCACCCCCTGCTCTCCCGGCGCAGAACTCGGCCTATCACCTGACCGGCTACCTCGAAGACGGCCCCGGAGCGCTGTACACCGACCGCGGCTCGGACATGAGCGAGTGGGAACTCAGCATCCCGCTCTACACCGTCGTCGTG
>JAUYKX010000234.1 GCA_030699055.1 Candidatus Nanopelagicales bacterium | reverse complement strand
CAACCCCGCGTCAGCGCCATCGAGAAGGTGGCCATCGAGTCGACAGAAGTCGGAACATTGCGCGCCTACATCGAAGGTCTCGGCGGACAGTTCAAGATCGTGGCCACATTCGACGACGACGAGATGCGGATCGCCTGAAGGCGGCGCCTGCCGGGCGATCGGGCGGAAGGCCCCGGGGACTGGGTTCTCGACCGTCTTGGCCCCGGCTCCGCTATTTGTCGACAGGCTCGTAGGCTCCCGGGCGTGCAACCACCCCGGCAAGACCTGGCCGAGCTAGTCGGTCCGGGTTGGCCCGATGCCCTGGCTCCGGTCGCCGGCGAAATCGGGGCCCTGGGTGATTTCCTGCGGTCCGAACTGGCCGCCGGACGTGGTTACCTTCCGGCTGGCGCCGACGTGCTGCGGGCCTTCCGTGCCCCCCTGGATTCCATTCGGGTGTTGATCGTTGGACAAGACCCCTACCCGACGCCGGGCCACGCGATGGGCCTGAGCTTCTCGGTGCGACCCGATGTCCGACCCATCCCGCGCTCTTTGACCAACGTCTTCCGGGAATTGCGGGAAGACCTGGGTTGTTCTCCGCCGGGCAATGGCGATCTGAGCCCGTGGGCGCAACGCGGAGTCATGCTGCTCAACCGAGTGCTGACGGTTTCGCCCGGCAGGCCCGGCTCACATGCCGGACGTGGCTGGGAACGGGTGACCGATGCCGCCATCCAGGCCCTGGTCGCTCGTGATCTGCCTTTGGTCGCCGTGCTCTGGGGGCGTCAGGCCCAGCAATTGAAGCCGCTGTTGGGCGCCACTCCCTGCATCGGCAGCGCGCATCCGAGCCCGATGTCCGCCGATCGCGGCTTCTTCGGCTCTCGACCATTCAGCCGGGCCAACGAACTGCTGGTCGGCCAGGGATCAGACCCGATCGAATGGTGTCTTTGAGGCTGGCGCTGAGCCTTCCGGCTCAGCGTCAGAGGCCAACGGCCCCGGATTCAGCCTCGACAATTCGGGCTCCGTGGACCGGACCCGACGCTTGGGCAACGCTCTCGCACTGCCCGGAACCGGCCACCTCGGCCGCCAAGTCCAGGGCGTGCTCTTCGTCGCGGGCCAGGAATACACACGTGGGCCCGGACCCCGACACGATCGCCCCAAGGGCTCCGGCGTCGCGACCGGCCTCCAACAACAGGTCCAACTGAGGACGTAACGACACTGCCGCCCGCTCGAGGCCATTGGTGAGTTGCCGACCGACAGCCCGGGCATCACCGCTGCGCAAGGCGGCCATCAACGGTTCACTGACCTGCGGTGGCGGCACCGGGTCCGAGCCCCGCTGACGATCACATTCGGCGTATACCGCCGCCGCGCTGAGCCCGTCGGACACGAACGCGCACACCCAGTGAAACTGTCCACTGATCAACGCCGGAGTGAGGATCTCTCCGCGATTGGTGCCCACCGCCGTGCCACCGTGCAACGAGAAGGGCACGTCGCTGCCCAGCCTTGCCGCCAGCAGGGCCATCTCCTCACGGCCCAAGTCCGTACCCCACAGGGCGTCGCAGGCGATCAATGCCGCAGCGGCATCGGCGGAACCGCCGGCCATGCCGCCGGCGATCGGAATGCGTTTGCGCAGCAACAGGTGTACATCCGGCGCGAAGTCGGCGTACTCGGCCAGGGCCTGTGCCGCCCGCCAGGCCAGGTTCGACTCGTCGAGCGGCAAGCCCGGCGGTGCCTCACCGTCGACAGCGATGCTGATCCCGTTCGAGCCACCGGCCTCAACCGCCACCACCTCATCGAAGATCGATATCGAATGAAGCACGGTCACGACGTCGTGGTAGCCGTCGGGCCGACGGGGGCCGACCGACAACTGCAGGTTCACTTTCGCCGGAACCCGCACGGTCACCGATCGGGAGGCTGCTGACACGGAATGATGCTAGGCGCCCGACCCGGGGGTCCGCGCGCCAGCGATTCGGGCAAACTCCCGAATGGACAGAACTTCCGCCCGAACGGACGGATCAACGCGCGCCCGGACCAAAACGTCGGATATGACCTCTCCACCCCCGGCCCACGCCGACAGCGCGCGACGAATGGTCTTGCGCCGTTGGGCGAACGCGGCGTCAATGCAGCGAAAGATCTCGTCCCGCTCGACTTCGGGCGTCGGCGACGACACCCGATCGAATTCGACCAGCGCCGACTCCACTCGCGGCACCGGCCAGAAGACGCTCGGCGGGACCGAACCCAGCCAGCCGGCACTACCGAACCAGGCCAATTTGGCCGAGGGGATGCCGTATTCCCGGCCACCGGGGGCGGCCACCAACCGGCGGGCGACTTCCGCCTGCACCATCACCACCGCCCGGGTGATCGAGGGTTGGTCGGCCAGGAAGCGCAGCAGAATCGGGACGGCCACGTTGTACGGAAGATTGGCCACCAGCTTGGTCGGAGTGCAAGGCTCTCCGGTCGCTGACTTGGGCAGGGGAAGCGGCACTCGCAGCGCGTCGGCAGAGATCACCGCCAAACGGCCAGCCGCGTCAGGCAACCGCTCGGCGACGATTTCCGGCAGGGCTTCGGCGAGCCGCTTGTCGACTTCGATCGCCGTGACCTGTGCTCCCGCGGCGAGCAGGCCGAGCGTGAGGGAACCGAGCCCGGGCCCCACTTCCAGCACCTGTTCCCCCGGACACACACCCGCGAGCCGCACGATCCGGCGGATCGTGTTCTGGTCAATGACGAAGTTCTGGCCCCGTTGTTTGGTGGGGCGAATGTCGAGCCGGTTGGCGAGCATTCGCACGTCCGCAGGCGTCAGCAGGCCCGCGCCGGGTTCGGAGCCGGGTCCGGAGCCGGGGGATGAACTATTCGATGGCGAAGGCATGACGGGAGTTCCGCATCAGCAGGTCGCACATGCCCTGCTCGTCGGTCCCTCGGATCTCGGCCAGCGCCCGAACCGTCAAAGGCATCAGGTAACTGCCGTTGACCCGACCCCGGTGTGGTGTCGGCGTGAGAAAAGGCGCGTCCGTCTCGACCAGGAGCAACTCGTCGGGCACCGCCGCGGCTGCCTGCCGGGCGACGGACGCGTTCTTGAACGTGACCACCCCGGCAAAGGAACAGAACCAACCGCGTCGGGCGGCCTCGGCAACCAGGGCGGCGTCACCGGAAAAACAGTGCAGCACGATCCGGTCCGGCCCCGGTTCGTCATCGAGGATTCGCAGCGCGTCCTCGTGAGCCTCCCGGTCATGGACGATGAGCGTCTTGCCGGTTTCCCGCGCGATCTGGATGTGCCGACGGAAGCTCTCCTCCTGCACGGCGCGACCGGGTGTATCGGTGCGATAGAAGTCCATGCCGGTTTCGCCGATCGCGACCACCTCGGGGTCGGCGGCGAGCTGTCCGATCTCGGCCCAGGCTGATTCGAGTCCATCGAGACCATGGCGCTCGTGGATGCGCGGGGCCTCGTTCGGATGCAGGGCGACAGCCGCCAAAACCGCCTCCTTCCGCCGGGCCTGGCCAACCGCCCAGCGCGAACTCGCGACGTCGGTGCCGACCTGGACGATTCGCATCACCCCTGCGGCGGCGGCCAACTCCACCGACTCATCCACGTCCGGGCCGCCCTGCTGCCCGATCAGGTCGAGATGACAGTGGGTGTCGATCACCGGGCTGACCAACGGGGCCGGCGCGGCGGGCCAGTCTGCCGACGCCAGCCGGTCGTTCGGCTCGGCTGATTCCGGGCTCACGAGGCTTGGTCCTCGGTGGGCTCAGCCAACCGTGGGAACAGCGGATCGCCCTTGGTGACCCGAGACCCGGGCGGCAGCTGACCCCAACGCGACGTCGCGGCGATGCGCTGCTCGGCAATCTCCCCGAGACCGTCGGAAGCGCCGAGGCGAGACCACAGTTCGTTCATCGACTTGGGCATGAACGGGTTGTACAGCACGGCCAGAGCGCGCAGCGATTCGCACATCACGTACAGAACGGTGGACAGCCGGTCAATATCGGCCTGGTCCTTCGCCAGTACCCAGGGCTGCTGTTCGGTGACATAGCCGTTGACCTCATCGACGAACACCTTCGTCGCCTCCAGCGCCCCGGCGAAGTCCAGCCGATCCATCGCCGCGTCGGCCCGCTCAACGGCCGCGACCAGGCTGTCCTGCAAAGCGAGGTCGACATTCGTGTAGGCGACCGGTTCCGGCAGCACCCCGTCGCGATACCTGTCGACCATCGCCGTGGCCCGAGAGGCCAGATTGCCCAGGCCGTTAGCCAGTTCGGCCGTGTAACGGATCGACATGTCCTCCCAGGAGAACGAGCCGTCCTGTCCGAAGTGGATCGCCCGCAGGAAGTAGTAACGGAACGCGTCGGAACCGAAGTGGTCGACGATCCGGCTCGGTGCGATTCCGGTGAGTTTGGTCTTGCTCATCTTCTCGCCGCCGACGAGCAGCCAACCGTGGGCGAACACCTGCTTGGGCAACGGCAACCCGGCGGCCATCAGCATCGCGGGCCAGTAGACGGCGTGGAAGCGCAGGATGTCCTTGCCGACCAGGTGAACGTCGGCCGGCCAGGTCGTGTCGAACCGCCGCGCCTCGAGCGTTCCCTCCCTTGCCCCGTAGCCGATCGCGGTCAGGTAGTTCAGCAGGGCGTCGAACCAGACATAGACAACCTGTTCCGAGTCCCACGGCAGTTGGACCCCCCAGGACACGCTCGACCGTGACATCGAGATGTCATCGAGGCCCTGTTTGATGAAGGAGATCACTTCGTTTCGGGCCGAGGCGGGCGCGACCGCGTTCGGGTTCGCCTCGTAGTGCGCCAGCAGTCGCTCGGTGAAGGCGGAGAGCCGGAAGAACCAGTTCGTCTCACTGATGTCTTCGACCGGCTTGTCGTGAACCGGGCACAGTCGGGTGCCGTCCGGTTTTTCGATCAAGTCCCCCGGGCGCTTGAACTCCTCGCAACCCACGCAGTACGGGCCCGTGAACTCACCCTCGTAGACGTTGCCGGTCTCCTTGACTGCCGTCCAGAAGCGCTGCACGCCCCTCTTGTGCCGGTCGCTGGTGGTCCGAATGAAGTCATCGTTGGCCGCGTCGATCGTCTCGAGCACCGGCCGCCAGGCCGTCTCGACCAGTCGATCGCACCATTGTTGCGGCTCCACCCCGTTATCCCGGGCCGCCCGCTCGACCTTGGTGCCGTGTTCGTCCGTTCCGGTCAGGTACCAAACCTGATCGCCGCGCTGGCGATGCCAGCGGGTCAGGACGTCGCCGGCCACGGTCGTGTAGGCGTGCCCGATGTGCGGAGCGTCGTTTACGTAGTAGATCGGGGTCGTCACGTAATAGCTCTTGGGGTCGGGCATGCGCCCGATCCTACGGTCGCCTCAGCGTCGGTCAACGGGCACAGCGGGCGGTCCGGCCTCCAGCTCCGCGAGACCTCCGCCGTGAACCGCCGACCAGACCTGGCGCTTGGGTATTCCGTACTTGCGCGCGACGAGCCCCAAGGCGGTCTTCTTGTTCTCGCCAGCCGCGACCAGTTGGTCGACGGCGGTCGCCAGCTCCGTGGCCGACGCCGACTTCACCTGGGTTCCTGTCGCGAATCCGTTGGTGGGTGCTCCGGCGACAACCAACGTCACCTCGCCGACCGGGCGTCCCGCGGCCTGCTCGGCCCACTCGGCCAACTCCCCGAGGTCGCCGCGAATCACCTCCTCGTGGGTCTTGGTGAGCTCCCGACACAGCACCGCCGGCCGATCCGAGCCGAAGGACTGCGCCAGGTCGGCCAGGCTCGCCGCTAGCCGATGCTTCGACTCGAAGAACACCAGTGTTCGGGGTTCATCGGCCAGCTCGGAAAACCTTCGTCGCCGCTCACCGGCCTTGCGGGCCGGAAATCCCTCGAAGCAGAAGCGATCGGTGGGTAGTCCGGACACCGCCAATGCGGCGGTAACCGCCGACGGCCCCGGCACCACAGTGACCGGCACACCGGCCGAGACCGCCGCCCGGACCAGCCGGTAGCCGGGGTCGCTGACCCCGGGCATCCCCGCATCAGTGATCAACAGAACGGATTCGCCCTCGATCATGGCCTGCACCAGTTCGGTTGCCCGGGTGGCTTCGACGGCCTCGTAGCAGGAGTAGATGCGGCCGCGGACTCGAATTCCGAGCTCGCTCGCCAGTCTGCGTACCCGACGGGTGTCCTCGGCGGCGACCGCATCAGCTGATGCCAGCGCCTCGGCCAGTCTCGGACCGGCGTCGCCGACGTTCCCGATCGGCGCACCGGCGACTACCAGGCGTCCCTCCACATCCATCGCACCGTTGTACCAGCCGCCCGGCGGTACCTGTGGGTCAGTCAGTGGTCAGTGGCGTCAGCGGCGTCCCTGGTCGGCGCAAAGCGGTTCGAGCCATACGATGCCGCCGTGACGATCGCCGGCTCACCGCAGGCACCCGCCTCCCACCGGATCACGGCGGACGACCAGACCTCAGCGGACGACAGGGTCGCGAGGCTGTGCCCTCCGATGCCCCGGGGCGGCTGGCTCGGCTGGCTCGCCCCGACCGTGACAGCGCTGATCGCCCTGGTGCTGCGGCTGCCGAACCTGTCCCAGCCGCGCTCGATCGTCTTCGATGAGACCTACTACGCCAAGGATGCGCTTTCGCTGCTGTTGTTCGGCTACGAGCGTCAAGCCGTGGAAGGCGCCGATCAACGCATTCTGGAATCGACCGGGGATCCCCAAGCCCTGGCCGAACTGTTCAACGGCGAATCGGCGTTCGTGGTTCACCCCCCTTTCGGCAAATGGCTGATCGCGGCCGGCGAGCACGTGTTCGGCATGACCCCCTTCGGCTGGCGGATCGCGGCCCTGGTTGCCGGTGTGCTGAGTGTCGTTCTGGCGGCCCGGATTCTTCGCCGTATCAGCCGGTCAAACCTGATCGGCACAATCGCCGGGTTCCTGGTCGCCCTCGACGGACTCCACATCGTCATGAGCCGCACGGCCCTGCTCGACGGGTTCCTCATGCTGTTCGTGTTGATCGGGTTCGGTTGCGTCGTACTGGATCGCGACTGGGTCCGCCGTCGTCTGACCCAAGGAGCGGTTCGGCTCTGGTGGCGGCCGTGGCTGCTCGCCGCCGGGGTCAGCCTCGGCTTGGCCTGCGGCGTGAAGTGGAGCGGCATCTACTACCTGGCCGCCTTCGGCTTGATGGCCGTCATCTGGACCGTCGGCGCCCGCCGGGCAGCGGGCCAGACACATCCCTGGTTGACCGTCGCCCGCCGCGACATTTTGCCCGCGTTTCTCATCCTGGTCCCGATCGCAGTGGTCACCTACGTCGCCACCTGGACCGGTTGGTTCATCTCCGACGGCGGCTGGGACCGCCAGTGGGCGGCCCAGAATCCCGGCGGCAGGACACTGATCCCGGACGCATTGCGCAGCCTGTGGCACTACCACCGTGAAGCCTGGGGCTTCCACACCAACCTCAGCACGCCGCACTCGTACTCGGCGAACCCCTGGACCTGGCCGGTGCAGGGTCGCCCGACTTCTTTCTTCTACGAGAACTCGAACGGCGTTTGCGGGGCGAAGGAGTGCGCTCAGGAGGTCCTGGCTCTGGGCAATCCGATCGCCTGGTGGGCCGCGGTTCTGGCCCTGTTCCACCAACTGTGGCGTTGGGTGGCCCGGCGCGACTGGCGTTCCGGAGCGGTGTTGTGCGGTTTCGCC
>JAUYKX010000221.1 GCA_030699055.1 Candidatus Nanopelagicales bacterium | reverse complement strand
GACGAGAACACGATCGGAGTGGTCGGAATCCTCGGGGTGACATACACCGGCGCCTACGAGCCGATCGCCGACTTGGCTGCCGCCCTGGACGACCTGGAGGAACGCACCGGCCTTGATGTTCCGCTTCACGTCGATGCTGCCTCCGGGGGCATGGTGGCTCCCTTCATCCAGCCGGATCTGGTGTGGGACTTCCGTCTTCCGCGCGTCCATTCGATCAACACTTCGGGGCACAAGTACGGACTGGTGTACCCCGGGCTGGGTTGGATCATGTGGCGTAAGGCCGAGTACGTGCCCGAAAGCTTGATCTTCCATGTCTCATATTTGGGTGGGGACATGCCGACGTTGGGCATCAACTTTTCCCGGCCGGGCGCTCAGGTGCTGTTGCAGGCCTATCTCTTCATTCGCCTCGGCCGGGAGGGATATCGCAAGGTCCACGAGTCGTGTCGCGAGGTCTCCATGACGTTGGCCGAGTCCATCGGCAAGATGGAGCCGTTCGAGCTGGTGACCAAGGGTGACGAACTGCCGGTGTTCGCCTGGCGGATGAAGCCCGGCTACACAGAGAACTGGAACCTGCAGGATCTGTCGGAACGCCTTCGGCTAACGGGTTGGCAGGTTCCCGCCTATCCGATGCCCGAGTCGATCAGCGATATCTGGGTGATGCGAGTCGTCGTCCGAGCCGGGTTCGCGCCCTCTTTGGCCCAGTCGTTTCTGGACGACCTCGCTGCCGCGGTTGGTTACCTGGATTCGCTCGATGGCCCGCTTCCCCGCCCGCGCCAAGCCCCCGAAACGAAAAAGAAGCGCCACTTCACCAACTGAAGGTCGCCGGGCGGCGGCTATTGCGGCGCCGTGTTTCGTTTCGCCTCGCCAGGGTTCACGCCGGGTTTGGCGCAGTCAGTTTCGCCACTGCGTCCACGGGATATTCCACATGCCGCCGGGACCGTTCCAGGTCTCCATGGCCCGGCCGGTTCCGGTGGTGATCACAGGATCACCCCACTGTGCTCGCTCGAAGATCCAAGCGGCGTCGCTGGTGTAGAGGTTCGTGCAGCCGTGGGAAGTGTTGGCATAGCCGATGTTGCCGTTCCAGGGCGCCGCGTGAAGGAACTCGCCGGTCTCGGTCAGGCGCATCGCGTACGGAACCTCGATGTCGTACACCTCGTCGTCGGTGACCCCGATGTTGGTCATCCGGGTCACAGTGAACTTGTCCGTGATCGTCTTGATTCCGGACCTGGTTGTGTACCCGGGTTTGCCGACTGAGGTGCTGATTGATCGGACCTTCTTGCCGTTGACGTGGACTTCACCTCGATGACGATCGGCTTTGATGGTGATGATCGTGGACTTGCCCGTGCGCCAGGTGTGGGAATTGCGCTCACCCCAGTAGGTCTTTCCGTTGTACTTGATCGGAACGGTCGTAATGTCCGACGTGACCGTGATCTTCGAGTGTCCCGGCCAGAACTTCTTCGGCCGGTAAGCCAACCGTTGGTCATCGAGCCAACGGAAGGCGACCGTCACGTTTTTCGGGGAGACAGATGCACTCAGGTTATTGATGACGTCTGGGCGGGACTTCTTCGGGATCGGGATGGAGAACTCCAAAGTCGGCATGTGGCCGACCCCGTAGCGGGTCGACGTGAGGCCGCTGAACTCGACGTCGTACTGATACTTGGCCGTTCCCGTGGAAATATTGAAGTGATGCTCCCGCGTCTCACCTTCGGCATGGGTCGCCACCACGTGCGCTGGCACCTGAATTCCGGGCGGTAGCGGTCGTGACTTCCACACCCCGGTTCCGCTCCCGTCGGCCGATGGGGTCTGCTTGCCCAGTTGCGGGCCGTCGACGGCGATGGTCCACCCTGGTTCCGCCGTGAAAGTCCACCTCGTGCCCGGCTCGACCACCGCTCCATCGGCGATGTCCGACGTGACACCCGGGCCGGCCGGTACCACTCGCTGGTTGACCACGGAGTCGTTGGCGCTGATTCCCAGACCGCATCCAGCGGTCAGCAGGGCCAGCAGACCGACGGCGACCGCGCTACCGCGCTTCCATGACACCAGCAACCACCTCGGAACTGAACCTCAAGACCCAACTGAAAACCAACCGCCGGAATGGCTGTCATCGGCCGTCAGATTCTCTCACCGAAAAGGGGGTTGGCGCCACAGCCCAGAGAGATGACTTCAGCGGGTAACCGAGTAGGTGGGCGAATACGGTCAGGTCTGCCCGTGTTGCCTGCGCACCGCCGTGATCACAGACTCCAGATCGCGCATCCCGCGGGCCTTACGCGTTGGCGGTTGTCGTGTTGTTCCACAATGGGTGGCGTGAGTATCGATTCGACGGCGGAGGTGGCTGCCTCGGCCCGCGTCGCGCCGACCGCGCGATTGTGGGGTCTGGCCCAGGTTCGCGAGAACGCTGTCATCGGCGATGACTCGATCATCGGGCGCGGTGCCTATATCGGGATCGGTGTCACGGTTGGTGCCAGGTGCAAGGTTCAGAACTCGGCGTTGATCTATGAACCGGCGACGTTGGCCGAAGGTGTTTTCGTCGGCCCTGGCGCGGTTCTGACCAATGACCGTTTACCCAGGGCGGTGAACGCCGACGGTAGCTTGAAATCGAGCGTCGACTGGCGTCCGGTGGGGGTGACTGTCGGCTGCGGAGCTTCGATTGGGGCGCGGGCGGTATGCGTCGCCCCGGTATCGATCGGTGAGTGGGCGATGGTTGCGGCCGGGGCGGTGGTTACTCGTGACGTCCCGGCCCACGCGCTGGTGGTTGGGGCTCCCGCCCGCCAGATCGGCTGGGTCTCGCGCACCGGCGAACGACTCGTCCGGGAAAGTGAGGGTTGCTGGCGATGCCCGACCACCGGTGAGCTCTTCACCGAAGCCGACGGCGTCCTCAACGCTGGCGATCCGTTATCCGAAAAGGACCGCGAATCACGACTCGAGGGTTGTTGAAGTCGGCCGTCCCGATCTTGGCTCCAGGCCCGATCACCGTAGTCGGATGCACATGGTTTTCCGGCAGGCTAGTCTCCCCCGGTCGGGCCGGTCCCGACGACGTTTCGGGTGAGAAGGCATCAGCGTGGACGAACGAACGGGAGTGACACCGTGCGCATCGCAGTTGTGAACAACTTCTTCCCCCCACGGGTGGGGGGAAGTGCTCACATCTCGGACGCCTTGGCCCGTCACTATGCGGCAGCCGGTCATGAGGTACTTGTGCTAACCGCCGGATATGGCGGTGGTTTGCCCCTGGAGCGTCGCGATGGCATCACCATCGCCAGATTGCCGTCGTGGACTCTTCCGGAAACCCGACTGTCCTTCAACTTCGACATCACGTTTGCGCTGAAGAGTCAGAACCTCGGGCATGTGTTCCGAATTCTCGACCGGTTTCGCCCCGATGTGATCCACCAGCACGGTCAGTTCTTCGACCTGACCTGGCAGTCGGGATTCTGGGCCAGAAGGCGCGGAGTCCCAACGGTTCTCACAATTCACACGCGTCTCGAAAGCCCGGGTCGGGCCACGGCTGCCGCCTTCCGTGGCCTGGACGCCGCGGTGGTCGATCCCATCCTGCGTTTCCTCCGACCCGCTCGGGTGATCGCTATTGCCGAGTTCTTCGTCGAGTACTTCCGCGACCGCTATCACTTCGACCCTCACCGGGTCGTGCAGATCCCGATCGGCATCGAACTCGATCGCTTTCGCCAGGTCGAACCGGTGGATGTTCGGCAGCGATTCGGGCTCGGGTCCGGACCGCTTGCGCTCTCACTGGGACACGTCATCCCGCTTCGGAACCGGATGTCCCTGATCGAGGCGCTACCGGCTGTTCTCGAACGCCACCCCGCATTCAAGATCTTGTTGATCGGCGGGGTCTACAGCTGGCAATTCCTGCAGTTGGCCAATCGTCTGCGCGTGATGCATTCGCTGGTGCTTCCCGGCCCACTTCCCAAGGAGGAGATCCCCGGAATCTGCGCCGGAGTCGATTTCGAAATTCACGACCTCCAGGGGTACGGCGTCGGCATTTCCACACTCGAGGCGATGGCGGCCGGTACGCCGGCAATCGTGGCCGTGCGTGAAGATCTCTGGGGTCGGGACCTACCGCTGTCTGATGGCGACCCATTTGTGATGGTGCCCGTCGGTGACGTCCCGGCCGTGGCTCGCCAGATGTGCAGGCTGATCGAGGATCCGGATCTGCGAAGGCGAGTCGGTGAGCGCGGCCGAAGGTTCGTGTTCGACCACTTCGACATGGACCGCGTGTCGGAGCGCAATCTGGAAGTGTTGCTTGAGGTCGTCGCCGAGCAGCGAAAGACAGACGATCACCGGTAGTTTCCAGCCGTGGGCCGCTTCCGTTTTCCCGGTGTCGACGTAGTCGCGACCTCGCCCGCTCGCGCCGGCATGGTGGCGGCATCGGCCTCGATCGCCGCGACCTTCGCTCGAGGACTGCTGCCCCGCAGCGTCATGGACCAGGCGCTTGCCACCGGCGCCTGCAGTGCCGCGATCTTCCATATCGGGGCCACGACCCACGCGGCGGCTCAGACGATCGCCCTGAGTCGAACGGGCACCGGCGGCATGCGAGGCCGCCAGGCTCCACGATCAGCGACCATCCTGGCCGATCTGGTGCTGGCGGGGACCGGGTACGGGATTGTTCGATCGCTTCCTCCGCGACCGAACGAGCCATTGCCTGCCTCGGTGGTCAGAACGATTGCCGACAGCCTGATGGTCGGTGGCGTATGCGGAGCCCTGGCCGAAGCCAGTGACGTTGTCGTTCAAATGGTGGCACCCGGCGCTCACCCCCGGAAGCGTTTGCTCCTGATCGACGTTGCCATCGGTTCGACGATCACAGCGGTGGGTCTTTACAGCCGTCATCGCCGGGCGACCGAATATGGCCTGGTTGACCCCAAGCGCAAGGCGGTAAAGCGCGCTGGTTTGGTTGCCACGGGGAAGGCCGTCGGGATCGGATGTGCGGCGGGTGCGTCCCTGTTGGCCTTGGCCAGCGCCGAACAATGGTTCGCCAGCCGCGTGCAACGAGTCTTCGATCTCGGCATTCGGCGATACGACATTGCCAGCCCCCTCGTAGGGCATGCCGTCGCGCTCACCTGCTTCGGCGTCTCTGGTGCGGGCGTTTTTGTGCTCGTCAAGCGTCGGGTGGCCCATACGGGTGACGTCATCGAACCGGCTTATCCCAAGCCGGCCATGAATCCTCACGTCAGCACGGGCCCGAAATCCACCGTGGAGTTCGATCGCATCGGGAAGGAGGGTCGCCGCTTCGTCCTGATGGCGCTCACCGCCGAGGAGATCTCGGAGGTAATGGGAGAGCCAGCCGTCGATCCGATCAGGGCCATAGGCCCGCACGATCATCGGCGACCCGTGGAGCATCGGGCGCAAGAGTGTTTGCGGGAAATGGAGGCACTGGGGGCGTTCGACCGCCGACTGATCTGCATCGCCTCGCCTACCGGGGTCGGATACGTCTCCTACACGTTTGCCGAGTCGCTCGAATACCTGACCCGAGGTGATTGCGCCATCGTGGTGCCCGAATACGCCTTGGTCCCCAGTGCGTTGGCCATAACCGATACGGGTGACGGGACGGAGTTGCAGCGGCGGGTGCTGGAGTTGGCCAGGGACCACATTCGAACGCTGCCCCCTGATAAGCGGCCCCGGCTAGTTCAGTTTGGCGAAAGCCTGGGTGCGCAGGTGGCTTTGGACGCTGCCTACCCGGCCGGATCGGGGGAGTTCGATCGACTCGGCCTCGATGCGGGGCTCTACATGGGAGTTCCTTTCCGCTCGAAGGCGTGGAACGCCTGGCAGCGGAGGCGACGAGAATTCGATCCAGGCAGGCTGATGGTCGCCCTTAGTCAACCTGAACGAATCGAGACCGTTCCTGAGCCGATGCGGTTAGGTATTCGCCATTTCATGATCATCCATCATGACGATCCGGTGAACAAGTTCTCGTATCGCTTGGTGGTGAAACAACCAGCTTGGATGGGCCCGCCAGCGACCAGGCCGCCAAAGGTCCCTCGGGAGACCGTCTGGCGACCGGTCATCACTTTCGTGTTGACGCTGATGGACCTGAAGAACGGGATGGATTTCAAGCCCGGACACTTCCAACGGCGAGGACATGACTATCGGATCGATTCGCGGCCTGCGGCAGCCTTGGCCTATCAACTGGATCACACGCCTGATCAGGCCAGCCGGATCGACGAGGCGCTCAAGGGCCGCGAACAGGAGTGGGCGGCGCGAAGACTGGTGGCCCGCAAGTTCGCCCGGGCCCGGGATTCGATCGCGAATACTTTGGCGTCCTGGGGGGTCCGCCCCGGCACCGTGCTCGGCAAGCTGAACACTGAACCGGTGCTCGAGGTGGCGGAGATCAACCCGGCCGAGAGTCGGTTGTCCCGTCACCTCGATTCGGCGATCATGTCGTAGGCGGGTGGGTCGCTCGCCGAACTCGATCGGCGACGGCGTCGGCCAGTGGATCGTCGACGGGGTCGAGCGGTAGCGCGACGAGCAATTCCGAGCAGCCCAGATCGTCGGCCCGGCGGAACCAGGAGTAAAGGCCGTGCGCGTAGTCACGGCTGTTCGCCGGGGATCCGATCCGGTGCAGTCCGACCGGCGTGGCGACGGAGGCCGGGGCGATCAGGCCGATGACCCGATCAGTGGTGTTGGGGTGGCGTCCATATGCCGACAGAGTGGCGGCGTCAACCACGCTTACCGGCGTGATGGGCGCGTAGTGGGAAGGCAGGGTTCCAGGAACCCGCACCTGTTCTTCGGATTCGTCCGCAGCCGTGGTGCTGGTGCCGGTGCCGACCGCGGCAACGGCATCCCATCCGAGCACCTCGGCGAGTTGCCGCCGCCCGATTCGACCGGGACGCAGAATCCGAATCGGTCGGGCCGTGCAGTCAACTACCGTCGACTCGACACCGATTTGGCAGGCTCCGCCATCCAGGACAACGTCATCGGCCGACAGCCGGGACCTCAGTCCCCGCAGGGCATCGGCGGCAGTGGTCGGGCTGACCTGGCCGAACCGGTTCGCGCTCGGAGCGGCCACGGCGGACGCCAGGCCCTGTCGGCGGGACATGTGATCCAGAACCTCGAGGAACTGCTGTTGCGCCGGACACCTCAGAGCGATCGTGTCCTGCCCGCCGGTCAGGACCCGGCTTACGGAGGCAGCGGCGGGAACGACGATCGTCAACGGCCCGGGCCAAAATGTCTCCGCCAGTTTCCAGGCGACGTCCGGGGTGTTCGCCGACCAGTCGGCAATCGCCGCAGCCGATCCGACATGCACGATCACCGGATGGTCGGTCGGCCGACCCTTGACCTGGAAAACACGAGCGACAGTTGCGGGCTGCCGGGCGTCAGCCGCCAGCCCGTAGACGGTCTCCGTGGGCAGGATCGCCAGATGTCCAGCGACCAGAGCCGACGCCGCCTGCTGGGGGTTCAATCGGAGCGCCGAGCCCGCAGTTTCCGCGTTCAGTAGACGTGAACTGGGGTGCCCACCCCGGTCTTCGCGTACAGCCACTTGGCCTCGCTCATGGAACGAATGTTGACGCAGCCATGGGACGCGCCGTAATACCCGTCAGACGCGAAGTACATCGAGTAGTGGAAGGCTTGGCCACCGCTGAAGAACATCGAGTACGGCATCGGGGAGTTGTACAGCGTCGACCACACGTACGTGTCCTTGTGGTAGATCCTCCAGTTGCCCTTTCGGGTTTCCTGCCCCCGGCGGCCGGTGCGAATGTCGATCGTCTTGATGACTTTGCCGCGCTGGACGTAGCGCACGACCTTCTGCTTGAGGTCGACGCACAGAATCACCCGGGTCTTGGAGTTGCGGCAGGCCTTGGGAAGAGTCATCCGGCCCGCCGTGATCCGAGTGAGCTGCTTGTAAGTGCTCTTGTCCACCCTTCCCGTCTGCCGCATCAGGTATTTCCACTGCAGATGTTTGACCGACTTCTCGGTCTGTTTGGCGAACACCCCCGATACCTGCGTATTGATGCCGGCCGCGTCGAGCCGCTTCTGCACATTGGTGACAGCCGCACCCTTGTCCCCCACCACCAAGGTGGCCTTGCCCTGGGCAACCTGTCGAATGGTCTTCTCAGGTGCGGTCTTCTCAGGTGCATCGGCTTCCTTGCCGGCAGGTTTGGCGGCAGCCATGGGCGCAGCTCCGGCACCAAGTGACACGGCGATCACAGATCCGACGACTATCGCCCCGGCGCGAACCAGTTTCATACTTCCTCCCGACAAGACTGTTCTCGAACCATCTAACTGTTCACGCCGCGGTGATCGCGCGGTGAGTGTTCCGATTCACCTGGTGTGACGCCGGCGGCGTTGTCTGCGTTCCGTTCGGCTGGTTGTGACGTGCAACTCAACCCCGGCGTCCCATGATCAGATCAGCCACCAGTCCGGTCCAGCCGGTTTGGTGGCTCGCCCCGAGCCCGGCACCCGTATCGCCGTCAAAATACTCGTGAAAAGTGATCAAGTTCTGCCAGCGGGGGTTGGTGGCCAGGTTCGTCGGCCGGTGCCCTTCCCCGGGTCTGCGGCCCGATTCGTCGGGAAGGAAGAGCTTCACCAGGCGCTGACGCAGTTCGTCGGCCACCTCCAGCAAAGTCATCATCTGACCGGAACCGGTCGGACACTCCACCCGGAACTCGTCTCCGAGGTACATGTGATAGCGCTCGAGGGCCTCGATCACCATATGGTTGATCGGAAACCAGATCGGGCCGCGCCAGTTCGAATTGCCGCCATACATTCCCGTCGTCGATTCGGCGGGTTCGTATCCAACCTCGAAATCCTCGCCATGGACGTTGATGCGGAACGGGGCGGCCAGGTGTCTCCGGGACATCGACCTGATCCCGTGTGGGCCAAGCATCGAATCCTCGCTCAGCGCTTCCAGGAGGACCCGCCGGAGTCGATCGGGATCCACCACGCTCAACAACATGCGGGAACCGTCGGGGGTGTCGGTTCTTGAGACGAAACCGGCTCGGTTCGGGTGTGCCGGGTCAGCACCCCGCCGTTGCAGGAACTGGCTGAATCGCCGTTCGATCCGCTCGGCATGCCGCATGTAGTCGGCATCGGACTCCAGGTAGGCAGCGGCGAATACCGGAACCATGCCGACCACACTGCGGACCCGCAGTGGAACCTTCGTTCCATCCGGATACACCAGTTGGTCGTAGAAGAATCCGTCTTCCGGGTCCCACATTCCCGCGTCCGTGATGCCATCGGTGATGGCAACGAAATGCTCCAGAAACTTCAGCATCATTGGCCGGTAGGCGCCGTCATGGCTGGCCAGTCGGAGCGCAATGCGCAACATCATCAGGCAGTAGAAGGCCATCCACGACGTTCCGTCGGCTTGCTCCAGCCGGCACCCGGCAGGCACGTCGGTGCGGTTGATCGGTCCGATGTTGTCCAGGCCCAGGAACCCGCCTTGGAAGACGTTGTTGCCAGCTGCGTCGACGCGGTTCACCCACCAGGTGAAATTGATGAGCAGTTTCTGAAACACGGCGGCCAGAAATTCGTGATCACGGTTGCCGTCGATTTCGTACACGCGCAGGGCGGCCCAGGCATGGACTGGTGGGTTGCGGTCGTCGAACGACCATTCGTAGGCCGGTAGCGCGCCGTTGGGGTGCATGTACCACTCGCGTAGCAACACCGTCAGTTGGTACTTGGCGAACGCGGGATCGATGTGGGCGAAAACCACCGCATGGAACGCCAGATCCCAGGCGGCGAACCAGGGGTACTCCCACTTGTCGGGCATCGACAGGACGTCGTAGGCGTCGACGTGGCGCCAGTTCGCGTTCCGGTGCAGTCGATGGCCGGGCGGGGGCGGTGGCTCATTCGGGTCGCCGTCCAGCCACAGGCGTACCTGATACCGGTAGAACTGCTTGGTCCAGATCATGCCCGCGAAGGCTTGTCGCAGGACGGCCAACTCGGCGGGTGTTCGGTTGGCGGGAGCCAGGTTCGAGTAGAACTCGTCGGCTTCGGCCTCACGCTGGGTGAAGACCTGGTCGAAGGGCTCGGCCTCCCAGCCGATGGTCACCCGATCTCCATCGCTCGGTGACCACAGCCGCAGCCGGATCTCCGCCGTTTCCCCGGGAGGAACCTCCAGCTGGTACCAAAGCGCGGACTTGGTGCCCGACAGTTGGGGGCTGACGCTGTCGCTGTCCCGGACCACGTGGTCGCCGATCCCGTCTTTGGGGCAGGGGGAGATGGGCTCGGCGTCGGAGCCCCACACGGCTTGGACATTGGTCGCGTTGTCGCAGAACAGCGGGGTCGGAGACTGGCCGCCGACCGGGGCCGAGTCGAGGTGGTAGACCCCGGCTCGCCAGTGCTCGGCCACAACGGTCCCGTAACCGCTGGGCCGCGACACGTGGCGGGCCTCCGGTCGCCGTTGTTTCGGTCCCCACGACCAGGTGTCGCGAAACCACAGCTGGGGCAGGACGTGAATCGTCTCGGTATCCGGCCCAGCGTTGGTCACGCGAATGCGGATGTACGTGTCTGTCGGGTCCGCTTTGGCGTAATCGACGTCGACAACCCAAAAGCGGTCGTCGTCGAACACACCGGTGTCGACCAATTCGTACTCAGGATCGTTGCGCCCACGGCGGGCATTCTCGGTGATCAAGTCGTCATAGGGGAAGGCCTGTTGCGGGTAGTGATAGCGAAATTGCAGCCAGGAATGTGACGGGGTGGCATCGCGGTACCAGTAGCACTCCTTGACGTCTTCGCCGTGATTTCCTTCGTGTCCGTTGAGCCCGAACAGTCTTTCCTTCAGGTGATCGTCGCGACCGTTCCACAGGGCGACGGCGAAGCACAGGTCCAGCCATATGTCGCAGATGCCGCCCAAGCCATCCTCGCCCCATCGGTAGGCGCGAGACCGCGAGTGTTCGTACGGGAAGTACGACCAGGGATCGCCGTCGTCCGAGTAGTCCTCTCGAACGGTGCCCCAGGCCCGTTCGGACAGGTAGGGTCCCCACTGATTCCACGGGCCGGCGTCCTCGGGCCCATCCTTGATCGACGCCCCGGCGGCGACCCTTGTCGCCTCGGCTCCTGGGTCCGGATCCTCGCCCGCGGTCTTGGCGTCGGCATTGCGGCGCCGGGTGCCGGGGTCGGGACCATCTGCAGGGGGCATAGGTCACAGGGTGCCGCAGTAGTGACCCCCGAAGCCTGTCGGAGCCGAATCAGTCGCATGAGCCGACTCGCGCGCGCCGGTCGTCCGGTCTCGGCTCCCGGACCGCTCGCGGGTTAGCCTGCTGAAATGCGCACTGAAACTCAGCCCGTGTTGACGGGGGCCGATCACGCCCGGGTATCGATGATCGCCGCAGACGATGTCGGGCGGGCGGTCGGGGAACAGCTGCTCTCTCGGCCTGGATTCTCGGCCCGGCTTCACCTGGCCGGTGACCCGGATGCGACGGCACTGGCGCGAACTGTTGAGGGCGGCGCGGAGTCGGCGGTATTGGTGCTCGCCCATACCGAAAGCGCTCGCGCGGTGGCGGAGTCAATAGCCGGCATGTCCCGGGGCCGGTCGGACACCGGGCGACTACGGGTGTGGCCGGCGTTCGTTGCCGGGTCGCCCGCTGACTTGGTCGATTTCGACAAGGTGCTCGACGAGTTGCCGCCCGGTAGCGCGGACCTGGTGCTCGTGCTAACCGAAGCGCCGTCGCCAGAGGCGGTCGCCGAGGCTCTGTTCGCCTGGCTCACCGTCAAGTTGCCCGCCCCGGCCAGTGTGCTGGGCCAGCTACCGGACGCCACCGGCCGGACCTGCCGCTATGTGGCGCTCGGCTTGTCGGCCGCGGCTGCTGGCGGTTCGGCCGAAGCGCCAGCAGCGTCACACGGGATCGAGCGGGCAGGGGAGTCGGCTGGCGACGTGCCTGACGGGCCGGCTGATCAGGAAGTCGAAATCGAGGCCCTCGCTTTTGAGTTGGCTGATCGGTTGGAGTCCGAGTTCACCACCGCGGCGCCGGTCGTCCGGTTGAGAGACGCCCGGGTCCGGCTGAACGCCGCAGTCGATGGACTCGACCCGATCGGCGCCTTGGCGGCCGAGCGGGAGTTGACGCTTACGGCGGCATTGGACATCTCGACGGTGATCAGCGATGCAGTGCGTCGATTGGACGGCGATTCGGCTCGCCGGGATGATGATCAGGTTCGCCGTTCTGGCGCTCATGTCGGGCAGAACTCGGACCAAGCGGCGTCGGAGTTGGCCCGGGCCGTGGCCGAATTCGCCCTGCTGGCAGGCAAGTCCGGGTGGGGTCGGATGATGGCCAAGCGCCGTCTCGTCGCAGCCCGGGACCGGTTGGCCGCCGCCGCCGACCTGGTGGTGGAGGCGACGGAATCACGGTGGAGTGAGTCGGCGGCCGAGCAGGTCCACGCCGCCGCCGAGGCGAGAGTGCGGGAGTCGGTAGCGGCGGCGGTCGCGGAATCGGCTCGGAAGGCGCAGCTCGACGCCGATCAGCAGGCGAGGGAAGACCATCAGGAGTTGGTCGTTGCGACCCGCTCGGGTCAAGTGTGGAATCGGATCGACGAAGGTGCTGTCGAACGGGTCTGGGGTGGAGGGTTGCCGGAACCGCGGCGATACTTGATCGGCGGAAACGAGGTGACCGACTCGGTGGTGGATTTGACCGATCCGGCCCATCCCTGTCTGCGGGTCACGTCAGAGCACTTCGGCGACCAGGCCCGGGTTCTCGTCGCGCAATACGGCTTGTCGCTCCCCGCGCTCAGCTGACGCCGGCCGCCCGGTACACGTCGATCGTCTTGGCGGCGATCGCGTCCCAACCGAACGACTCGACGGCCCGGGCCCGACCGCGAATGCCCATCGCCTGCGCCGCCCGGGGATCGGCCGCCACGGTGTTCACGGCGTCGGCGAACGCGTGCTCGAAGGCTCGGGGTTCGGCGGGATCGTAGGGGACCAACCGTCCGGTCACGCCGTCGACGACCACCTCCGGGATCCCACCCACGGCGCTGGCCACCACCGGGGCTGAGCAGGCCATGGCCTCCAGGTTCACGATTCCCAGTGGCTCGTAGATCGAGGGACAGGCGAACAGCAGGCAGTGGGACAGGAACTGGATCACGTCGGAACGGGACAGCTGCGTGTCGATCCAATGGACCGCCGCCCTTTGCGCCCGCAATTTTTCCACCTCGGCGGCCACTTCGGCCCCCAACTCGGGGGTGTCGGGCGACGAGGCCAGCAGGACAACCGGGATCGAAGGATCGAAGAGTTGAGCGGCGGCCAGCAGATGTGAGATTCCCTTTTGCCGGGCGATGCGACCCACGAAGAGA
>JAUYKX010000214.1 GCA_030699055.1 Candidatus Nanopelagicales bacterium | reverse complement strand
CCTGGCAACCCGGTGGTCCCATCATGCTGGCAAGCGACAATGAGACGGATTGTGAACGCAAATCGCTCGGCGCGCCGCTTCTTGCCACTGACGTCTCACAATCCGACGTTTGAGAGATGCCCGAAAACACGATCATTTGTGTGAATGTCTGCGCTCTTTGGCCCCGAATTTGATGCGCTGTTTGTCACTCGGGTGTGCCTGTGACTGACGTGCAGCGGGCGACTTCGGTCCGGTTGTGAGGTTTTCGCTGTTCGGCCCCAAACGCTCCTCGTCGCCGCGCGGACTGGGAGCCATCCGGTGTTGACGGCGTCGGCGGCTTCGACGCTCGTGGATACTGTCGCGCCACGAAAACTCTGCCTACTGCAAGTCGTGTCGAGCTGGCCTCGCCATGGTGGGGTGCAGACCAATTTGGGCTACGTTCCAGGTAAGCGTGGGCTACTTTTGGGACGGCGACACCATCGTTGTGCATTCGATGGACCGCCTCGCCCGCAACCTCGATGACTTACGTCGACTGGTCGCACAGTACGGGCAACTCGACCACGGTCATTGCGCAGGATCGCGCGTTGGTGTGATCTGAGTTGGGGATGGAGCCGCAGTGTCAGCGGGCTCGGGGTTTGCGGTGTCGCGCGTCGGCTGCGGCGTCTTGATGTTGGCGGGATGATCTGTCGGTGACGCGGATGGTGTTGTGCCTGGGCCTGTTTTTGCTGGGCTGTCGGTGACGAACTTGCGTGCCCAAGCGGGTCGGGATGAGTGGGCCACCACGTAGAGCAGCATGTTGTATTCGTTGAGATTGCGAAGTAGGGGGGAGTAGTACCCGTCGGTGTAGCACTGCCCAGTGGAAAGCGGCGGCGTCCCGCAGGAAACGGTTCCCGCATCGTTCGGGACTGCGGAGATGATTCCGCGGCCATAGCGCCAGTTGGTGGTGCCGCCGAATAGGGCCATCACCGGTCCACCGCTATCGCCATGGGTGAAGACGCCCGAGTCATACATGTGGATCTTCACCATGTCGGAGGCAGGCACGCCATCGACCGAGATTGACACGCCCGTTTGCGTTATTTGAAGGTTGCAGTGTGCGCCGGACATAGCGCCGGTGGTGCAGACCAGATCACCTACATAGTTATCTTGCACTGAATAGGTGGGATCAGCGTCGTATTGCGAGGCGTTCCAAGCGTTGTCGTAGATCCAAGCGTTTCCAGTGCCGTTGGTTCCGATGAGTACTGAGTCTCTATCGGGTATTGATCCAAAGACGGTTCCAAGGGTAGGGCCGTTGTTCCAGTTCGCTCCATTCTTGGTGTAGTAGGTGCTGCCCTTCGTGTTTCCGCAGTGGTTTGCAGACAGCATTACTGTCTCTCCACCGCTTCCCTGCCCGGCCCATCCGGAGGAGCAGATTCCCCCTCCGGGGGTTGCTAACGCTGCACCATTTGTCCAGGGGTACTGGTCGTACCACCGGCCGCCCGCGACACCTTGGCTAGGGCCCTCTTCCCTGGTTTGAATAGTCAGTGAGAGAGCGGCCTGGATCTGTGACTGTGCAGCGCGCAGGTCTGTTGCCGCCAGTTGTGTACCTGTTGCCTTGGGGTAGATGCCGACTGTGAGGCCACTCCCGGTCGGAGTCGGGGCGGCGCTGGAGATGTCCCATTGCGTGGTGCTGGTCAGAGCATTCTTACTTGCAAATAGTTCGGTGATCGCTTGCTGCATCTCTACAAGTGAGTAAAGTGCCGTCGAATTGACCGTGACGTTGAAGGTGCTGGGTGGGGAGCCTAGTTCGCGAGCCACTTGAGCGCTTGGAGATCCTTTGAAAGAGAAGGTGACCGTTCCGGCAACTGGGTCGAGCCATACACCACTGAAGTTCTCGGGAGGTTGATCTAGTGACGTGCCGATCACGCCAGTAATCCACTCGTCCATTTGGTTTTGCCGCGATTGAACTGCCTGCTGCTGAGACTGATCGGTGAGAGGCGGGAGCGTTGCAAACGACGGCTCCGCGCTGGCTGTGGCAGGAGTGGGTTCCTGGACTGCTGCGTTCTCTGTTGCGCTGGAACAAGCGGAGACTAACAATCCTGCACCAAGCAATACCACGATTGACCGAAGCAGGGGTACCTCGCGAAAGTTCATGTGTATGAACTTAGTACGCAATGCGCTGTGTTGCCGCTGGAATGGAATCGCCTAGGTCGGCTGGCAACCTGCCAAGCGCCCGCCGGTCACAGGTTGAGACGGGCTTATGACGCGTCCCCAAACGGCGCTCTGTCCATTAGGAGCGACCCAGACGTACTCTCCGCTGTCAGTTGTCGCGAAGAGTTGCAGACCAGACGTATTCCTGCGTTCGAAGTCATCCAAGGTCTCCCCTCCCAAAGCGATAGTCGGCACGGCGTCAGAGAGTGAGCAATCGAAATAGGTTCCGATCTCGTTCTGTGCATCTTGCAATGACGCCAGCTTGAGTGGCGTCTGGGGGAAGGGATGGCTCTGGCCAGAACCGCCGCACGCACAGGCCAGCATCCCAACCAGCGCAATCATGGCCAGCAGCGGAAAGGGGCCTTTTGCACGCACACGTCAATTCTATCTTGCGCTTCTTGCTCCTTCTGGGCCCGTAGCCCCGGTATTGCGGCGCTAGACGCGCACGGTTCGCGCGGACGGAGTCATCACACCGCCCTTCGCTAAGACGTGTCACCGGTTTGTAACACTGGAATTTCGGATTCAGGGCTTGCGCGCAAACGTAGAGCAGCACCCTGGTCGGAATTGACGCAAGGACGACGTGTGGGTCGGAATCGAACGTATCTGCTACATGAGGGCGCCGTCTTCACACGCGATCTTGTTGCCGCCAGAGGAGTTTCTAAACACAGCGCCACAAACAATGTGACGAATCGCGAGGCTGTCGGCGAATTCGCGACATGTCACTTGGTGGAGCCAAAATTACCGACACCCCAACGTTGCAGTCCGCTCTGACTGACCACACCGGATTCGTCACCGGAGTCCCGGGTCTGCAGGTCATCGACGAGGTCCAGCGCGCGGGCGAACCATTAGTCCTGGCGATCAAGCATGCTATGGACAGATCGGATCAACCCGGGCAGTTCCTACTGGCTGGTTCCACCCGGTTTCTCGACAATCCCGGCCTCACTGAAAGTCTCGCCGGTCGCCTGCTGATCCAGGATCTGCTGCCCTTTTCGCAAGGAGAGATCTGCGGGCGCCGCGAACGGTTCCTCTCCGACGCAATGGGCGACCCGCTCGCAGTTCGCGCCTACCTGCCGCAACCGCTCAACCGGGACGAGTACCTCGACCGCATCTGCCTCGGCGGGTACCCGGAGCCCCTAAGCATCGATCACCCCGGCACCCGCATCCGCTGGTTCGACAGTTACGTTCGCGCCGTGGTCGACCGCGACCTGCGCGAGATGGCCAGGGTGCGCGAACCGGCGGCCGCCGATCAGGTTCTGCGCTCGTGCGCGGCACTCACTGGCCAGGAGTTCAACACCGTGACGCTGTCCCAGCGCGCGGGCCGAAGTCGGGCCACTGTCGACAGGTATGTGCGTTTGCTGGAGGCGGCCTTCCTGGTCCATCGGTTGCCGCCATACACGCGCAACGACCTGACCCGGGCCGCTGCTGGAGACTTTTGTCGTCAACGAGATCCTCAAACAAGTCTCCTGGGCGGACGAGCAGCCCCGCCTCTCACACTTCCGCACCATCGACAAGGCCGAAGTCGACCTCATCATCGAACATCCGGCTGGCACGATCACAGGCCTGGAATCAAAGGCGGCCCTCAGCGTGAGCAGCGCCGACTTTAAGCCACTGCGCATGCTTCGGGACAAGGACCCAGACCGCTGGACCCACGGCTACGTCGCGTACCTCGGAAACCAGATTCTGCCGTTTGGCGACGACCTAACCGCTATTCCTGTGTCGGCCTTGTGGGCATAACCGGTTGGGTCTGCTGACCTGAGCGGTGGCCGAGCGTCAGTCATCGAGCGTGATGATGTCGATCTCGTGTCCGTCGGAGCTGGGATGCTCGCCACAGAGCAATATGCATAGCGTCTGGTGAGCACATTGCATAACAGCGAGCCGGTCCGCATCGCCCAACGCGATTCGCCGCTGACGTGCTTGGGTCGGCGCCGGTAGGGGGCCGGGGCTAGTCGTTCGGCCAAGCAGCAGTTGGATCACTGGGTGCGGGTTGGACGCGCCTGCGGCAGTGCGGCAACGCGGCCCGGATCGCTGCCGCCACCTGCGCCGCCGGGTATCACGTCGCCGTGC
>JAUYKX010000212.1 GCA_030699055.1 Candidatus Nanopelagicales bacterium | reverse complement strand
GGGTCGCGTAGAGGGTGGTCGACTTTCCTGATCCGGTCGGCCCGACCACCAGGATCATTCCGTAGGGCTTGGTGAAGCTGGCCGAGAAGCGCCGGTAGTTCCCTTCGGAGAACCCCAGCTCGGTCAGGTCGAGCATGGCTGTCGTGTTGTCCAGGATCCGCATGACGACCTTCTCCCCCCACACTGTCGGCAGGGTCGCGACCCGAAGGTCCACCTTGGAGCCATGCGCATTGACCGACATGCGCCCGTCCTGCGGAATTCGTCGCTCGGAAATATCGATATCCGACATGATCTTGAGTCGGCTGATCACCCCGGACTGAATCGACCGCGGCGAGCGCATCATCTCGTGCAAAACGCCATCGATCCGGAACCTCACGCGCAGATCGCGTTCGGTGGGTTCAAGGTGGATGTCCGAGGCCCGGTCGGCGATGGCCTGCGTGATCAGCATGTTCACGAACTTCACGATCGGGGCGTCGGCGACGCTCGACATGCCGAGATCCCCGGCCTCGTCTTCCTCTTCCTCGACATCCAGCGCGCTGGTGATGTCTCCGAGCTCCTCTTCGCTGCGATGGAAGCGGTCAATCGCCGCGATCACGTCGGAGCGCACCGCGACCACCGGGGTGACGTCGTGCCCACTGGCTGATCGGACGTCGTCCACCGCGAAAACGTCGGCGGGATCGGCCATCGCCAATATCAGCCGCCCGTCATCGAACCCGATCGGCAGGACGGTATGTCGGCGGGCCATGGTGCCGGAGATGGAGGCCACCGCGGACCCGTCGACGGCGATATCGGTGAGGTCCACAAAGCGCAAACCGACCTGGGTGGCCAATGACTCGACCAGTTGGCGTTCGCTGATAAAACCCTGATCGACGAGAATCCGGCCAAGACTCGCGCCCGTACGCTGCTGCTCGGTGACCGCCCGATCCCACTGTTCAGAGGTGATCAGCCCGGCCGAGACGAGCACATCAACCAGCTGGCGCATGTCAATCCAGCGCTACCGGGCTACTCTCCGACCGACGGGAACGCGGTTGGGGAATGGTGCCACCGCCAATCGGCGGACTGTCGGATTCCGAACTGCCGAGCAGACGCCGGGCCCGTCGGGTCACCGCCGCCACCCCGGGATGAAATCGGAACGCACCAGAGCCGGTCGGCCCATGACCCATGAGGTACCTGAGTTCGGCAACCAAGCGAGCGCGATCTATTCGGCGCCGATGGTCCGGCGCCGAATCCCGGTCGAGCACGCGGTGCGTCATGACCGACCGGACCCGGTCGGTGGACCGCCGTAAGCGGCCCAGGGGGAGGTTTCCGTCTCACCGGCACCCGCTTCAACGGGAGGCGCCGGAGCCCACACTTCGCCGGCCGGGCGCGGGAACTGGACCGGCGGTGGGGCCTGCGGGGCCTGCTGGGCCTGCTGGGCCTGCTGAACCTGCCGGGCCTGAGCCGCCTGAGCCGCCTGAGCCCCGGGCGGCGGAAAACTCACCACCGGCGCACCCGCCGGCGGCGGGGCCTGCTGAACCTGCCGGGCCTGAGCCGCCTGAGCTGCCTGAGCCCCGGGCGGCGGAAAACCCACCACCGGCGCACCCGCCGGCGGCGGGGCGAACGACAGGTCCCAAGTCGACGGCACGGGCGGCCGACTGGTCGACATGGGCGGCGTGACCGGCGCCGGAGCGTGCGGCGCGGCAGTTGCCGCCGGAGGAGGCGGAGCCAGCCAGGCCTCCATGGCGTCAGCCAGGGCCGTTGGCTCGTGCGCCGGTGGTCCAGCCTGTTCCGGGGCGAGGCCGAAAGGCGCGGACGGCGTGATCGTCGAGACTGGCGTTTCCGGGCTGGCGAAGGCAACGGGTTCGGGTGCTGGCTCGGGTGCCGGCGGTGCAACCGGGGGCTCCGGCACGTCCACCAGTAACCAGTCTCCCGACAGCGTCGGCTCGACTTCCTCCGGCTCGGCGACCTCCGCCTCGACAGCCTCGGGCTCAGCGACCTTCGCCAACCCGACCGTGGTGGCTGCCATCGCTGCGGCGTACAAAGCCGTTGCCCCGGTGGACGCCGACTCGTCTTCTCCCAATCCGTCGGCTTCTTGATTCGATGGCGCTTGACCGGCCCCGACCGGACCCAGATCTTCGGCCGACACTTCCTTGGCCTTGAGCGTCGAATGGTCCTGCTGGATGTGACTGTGGCGGCGCCGAGGCAGAGCCTCCTCCGGGATGTCGATCTCGCCGTACTTCTCGAACGCCGCCCGGGCCTTCTTCGCCCACTTGTCCATCCGGTACATGAGCAAACCCGCGGGAACGTCCGGATCGGTCGAGGCCGCGGCGAAAGCATCCTCGCCGATCTGCACGCAATACATGCTCTGCTCGTCACTGCGCACCCACACGGATCTGAATCCGCCCGTCGATCCGCTGGTCGATCCGCCGGTCGAAGTGGCGTCCAGTGCCGCGGTAGCCGCCTGCATCAGGCCCGCACCGAGAGCAGAGGCTTCCTCCGCCTCGACATCGACTTCATCGAGGCAGGTTGCCACCCCGCTGAGAGCCAGCCCCGATCCATGGAAGATCACAGCGGCGTTGACCCCTGGGACCCGATCGACCAGGATGCCGAGGATCGCGTTCAAATCGTCACCCGTGCTGAGCGCACCGGCTTCCTTGGGGACGAGAGACATCGGACATCACCTCTTAAGGTCGCCACCACCGTTGAAAGGGCGCTGGCTTGGTTTTCGTCATCTTGTCGGGAGATCTTGAACCAGCAACCGAAAAGCGCCCGCCCTCAGATCAATGCCGCCTCGCCAGCTTTGCGCATCTTCTCTACCGGCGCGTCGCGGCCGGTCATCAGGTGTACCTGTTCGGCTGCTTGCCAGGTCAACATAGACAATCCGCCCACCACTTTCCCGCCGAATGCGCGCCATTGCCGAGCCAATGCGGTCGGCCAGGGCGAATAGACGACATCCAGCAGTAGCCCCGGCCCGCCGGGGAACAGTTCCGGGACCGAAACCGAGACCAAGTCCGGGACCAAAACCGACAGCGAATCCGCGGCCCCGGCCGGGACCGTGGACACGACCACTTCAGCACCCAGGGCCTGGGCTGCCGAATCCCAGGGCAAAGCCCGGGCAGCTACACCTAACTCGCGCGCCAGTCGCAGCGGCTGGGCGGCGGCTTCGGGGCGGCGAGCCACGATGTCGATCACCTCAATGCCCAACTGCGACAGGGCAACGACGGCCGACCGGGCCGTCGCCCCCGCGCCGATGACGGCCGCCCGCCGGGCTCCGTCCGGGATGCCGCCCTCCCGAAGAGCGGCGCCCATTCCGTACACGTCGGTGTTGAACCCCAACCGACGACCACCGCGGAACACCAGAGTGTTGGCCGCTCCGGTCAATCGGACCAGGTCGTCCGCCTCGTCCAGCAGATCCAACACGGCCTCTTTCAGCGGCATGGTCAACGACAGACCGGCCCAACTTTCGTCACACCCGGCAACAAAATCGACCAATCCGGCCGGTTCGACCTCAATGGCCCGGTACCGCCAGTTCAGGCCGAGTGCCCGATACGCCGCCAAGTGCAGGACCGGCGACAGGGAATGGGCGATCGGGGAACCCAGGACCGCCGCCTGTCGTTCGCCCCGGGTCCACTCGCCCGAGTCGTCACTCGCGACCCGCACGCCACTTCTTTTCCGCCTCCTGATGCTGAGCGAAGGTGTCGCTGAACTGACTGAAGCCCGGCGCCGAGATGAAGTACAGCCAGCTTCCAGGTGTCGGCTCAAGGGCCGCCTCCAACGCCTCTTCTCCTGGGTTTCCGATCGGGGTCGGCGGCAGTCCCTTGTTGATGTGCGTGTTGTAAGGTCCGTCCTTCCGCAGTTGCTCCATCGTCAGATCGAGCTCGCTGGTCCCCTGGGCATAGTTGATCGTGGAGTCCATCTGCAGACGCTGATTGATGTGATCGGCCTTGCAAGCGGGCAGCGTGCAAGCCAACCGGTTGTAGATCACGCGAGAGATCTTGCCGTATTCCTCCAGCGTCCGCCCCTCGGCCTGGATGATGCTGGCGATGGTCACAATCCCATGCGGGGACTGTCCGACAGCGGCCGCTCGGCGCTCCAGTTCCATTGAAGCCGCGACCTGCTTGAATTTGGTGACCATGTCAGCGAGCAGTTTGGTCGGGGTGGGGTTGGGGCCGACGTCATAGGTGGCCGGAAACAGGAAGCCCTCGACCTTCCCGTTGGCGTAGGACGGCAATCCGAGAGCCGTCGGGTTTTCCATCACCGCCAGGAACTCGGCCTCGGGGATGCCCGAGGCTTCGGAGGCGATCTGGGCCACGCGGCTGGCCCTCGTTCCCTCGGGGATGACGATCACGCCGCTGCGGTTGGCCGGATCGACCAGCACGTTCAGAGCTTCCTTGGCACTGATCCGCATCGGCATTCGGTATGACCCCGGTTGTATTCCGCGGGCCCGAGAGTCCTCGCTGGCCGCCTGCACGAACGCCTTGGCGCTCAGCACGACATCGGCTCGTTCCAGCGACTCGCCGATCGACGGG
>JAUYKX010000209.1 GCA_030699055.1 Candidatus Nanopelagicales bacterium | reverse complement strand
GCCGTCGCGGATGGCGGCCAGGCTCTCGGTTACATCGATTCCCACTGGGCATGAGGCGATACAACGGCCACAGCCAACGCATCCCGACGATCCGAACTGGTCCCACCAGCTCGAGAACTTGTGGGTAAGCCATTGTCGATAACGAGACTTGATTGATTGACGAATCGAGCCGCCGTGGATGTACGAATGGTCGAGTTCGAAACAGGACGCCCATTGCCGAATGCGTTCCTGTCCGCCGGGCGGAATCACCGGCAGATCGTCAACATCCGAGCAGAAGCACGTGGGGCAGACCATCGTGCAGTTGCCGCAAGCCAGACAACGCTCGGCGATGTCGTCCCATACCGGACTCTCGGCTTCGGCGACCAAGAGTTCGGCGAGTCGGTCGGTATTCACGACCCGCCCCGGCACACAGTCATCCGCAGGGCTCGGGAATCGGTCGGCGGCGAGATCGTCCATGTCGACAGGTCGGGCTGATTGATCGATTTTTTCGATTCCGCTGCCGGCTAGAACGTCAGATCCGAGGGGGGTTTGGGCTCGCACCACGAAGCGATGTGTCGCCGGGTCGTCGGGGCCGAGTTCGGTGATCCGCAGGTCGGCGCCGTCGGCACGGGGTCCGCAGTCCATCGACTCGCAAAAGCACAAGGGGCCCGGTTCGCGGCAGTCAACCCCGATCAGCAGCAGGTTCTCGCGCCGGGCCTCGTAGATCGGATCCGGGTTTCCTCGCGAGAGAAATATCCGATCCTGGATCTCGATGGCCGCCAGGTCGCATGACCGGATGCCGATGAACGCTGTTGGCCCCGGGTCGTCCGAGGCCGGCTTGATTTCGATTCCGTCGCCGTGGGTGGTCGACCGCCACAGGACACTGTGGGCGGGGAACAGATACCGCTTCCAGCCTCCCGGGGGACTGGAAAACCCGAAATAGGCCTGGTCGTCGCGGCGGAGAATCCGGTAGGAGCCCGGCGCCTGTTGGTCGGTCCAGCCTTGGGGCAGATCCTGGGCACCGTCGATGACGTCCACGCCGATTGCGCCATTGCGCACTGTCGGCCCAACGAGCCGGTACCCCTGTCGGGCTATGCCCTGCAGCAATAGATCCAGACCTAGCCCCCCACACAGGGCGACCACTTCGCCCTGAAGATCCGTCTCGGGTCGAGCCACCCGTCGAGAGTGGCACTAGTCCGCCGGTGACACAACCGGAATGGGCCGAAACGGAGCATTTCAGGCGGCGCTGCCGGAAGCCGTTGTCGACGCGGGCCGTACGGTCGATGAGAACGGCGCCTCTTTCGGCGTCGCGTGGTGGACGGTTCAGGCTGCGGATTCACGCGTGCCCGTCGGCTTCTGTCGGTGCTTCTAGGTACGGTCTGTGTGTGCCGAGCTCAGTGGAACTGTTCGCCGGTGGCGGAGGTCTGGCGCTGGGGCTTCAGATGGCCGGATTCCACCATCACGTGCTGGTTGAGTTTGATGGCAAGGCATGCCGCACCCTGCGTATTAACGGTCAGAATCACGGGGTCTGGGTGCCAGACGCGGTTATCGACGCTGACATCCGCCAAGCTCACACCGCGATCAGCGACCGAGTGTCGGCTGACATCGATCTGCTAGCTGGCGGACCACCGTGCCAGCCATTTTCGCTCGGTGGAATTCATGCGGGCGAAGCGGACGGTCGCAACATGTTCCCCGCAGCCCTGGACACTGTGCGGCTGCTTCGTCCAAAGGTGGTCCTGTTCGAGAACGTTCCCGGTCTGCTCCGTTCATCATTCGAGCCCTATTTCAACTACATCTCTGACCAACTGGCCGAGCCGACGGTTCTTGCTCGAAATGGAGAGTCCTGGAGCGAGCATTGGGCACGAATCAAGAGGCCCTCGCGCGCTCGTCGCAGTCTTCGCTACCGGGTGGGGCGCCAAGTCATTCTCGCGGCAGACCTCGGTGTCCCCCAGATGCGTCGACGGGTCTTTCTCGTGGGGATCCGTGACGATCTTGATATCCAGTGGCAGCCGCTCGAAATGGATCACAGTGAGGACGCCTTGTTGCACGCCAAGTTCGGCGACGGCAGTTACTGGCAAGCTCACTCGTCAGACCCTGAAGTCAAGCGCCTCCTTCGTTATGGACCTCCCACCCCGACAACCGCTCGAGCCCGCCGATTGGGAGACGTCCAGACTTCTGATGGCGCGCTTCAGAAGCGCTGGCGAACAGTGCGGGACGCGTTGCGCGATCCGGAGCCGCTGCCCTCGCCGATTGATGGTCGACAGAGAGGGAAGTGGTCCGGACACATTGGTATTCCCGGTGCCCGCGCATATCCCGGACACACCGGCAGTGACATCGATCTTCCATCGAAGACGATCAAGGCTGGTGTCCATGGCGTTTGTGGCGGGGAGGCGATGATTCGGTTCACCGATGGGTCGCTCCGCTACATGACGGTCCGCGAGAGCGCGCGCATCCAGGGGTTTCCTGATTGGTATAACTTCGAGGGTCCGCGCAGCACCGCGATGCGCCACATCGGTAATGCTGTAGCCGTCCCTGTCGCTCGCGCGGTTGGCGAACATCTAAGGAGGATTACCGGACTCTAAGTTGTCCCAACTTGCGTCATAGGCTCTTGTCATGAGTGCCGACGAGTCATCTGAGCTTGAGGGGTTGCTGGGCACCTCGCTCGACACAGATAAGTTCAATCCACTAGCCCTTGATGTCGTGGGACGCAACTTGCGGGAAGGCCTCGAAGCGCGACCTCGCATCAGACTTGATCGACTTCCACATTTCACGGGCGCCGGACTGTACGCGCTCTACTACATAGGGAAGCTCCCGATCTATCAACCGCTTATCCACTCTGACATCCCGGTCTACGTGGGAAAGGCTGAAGCTGGCAACAGCAGCTACGGTGACGCGCCCGACGATAGTCAGCCACGATTGTTCAAGCGCATTACTGAGAAACATGCCAAGAGCATTCGGGAAGTGTCCGAAAACGACGGAAACATCGCCCCTTCGGACTTCGAGGTGCGGCGCATCCTGCTCGAGTACGATTGGATCGTACTGGGAGAGCGCGCGCTACTCCGTGCGTACGCTCCGGTGCTCTGGAACACCCTTATGCCCGGCTTTGGAGCCAACCCTCCCGGAACAGCCCGCAAGAATGCCCGCTCCATTTGGGACACGATCCACCCTGGGAGACCGCGTGCGGGTGAGGTCTGCAACCGCCGGTTCACCCGAACAAAAATGGAATCGCGTATCCGTGACGGTATAGCCGTGTCATTCATGGACGATGGACCGGCGCGTGATCAAGCGCTGAAAGAATTGCGTGATCGCAGAGCGGCGATGATCTGGTCTCCGGCGAAGAAGAACGAGAGGGACCGACGGTTCCGCGTCTTCCGCACAGCCGAATTCATGTACGAAAATTTGGCGATCAACTCTCCGATTGCTGACTCTGAGTGGCGCGACGCTTCGAATGCGGAGTTGGCCGAGACAACGCCTGATCCAGAGGAAGCGGCCGAACAGAACGTCTTGGACGCCGAGGGTGCTCCCGACGCGGATGACGAGTGATTCAGCCGAAGCATCGCGATCCCGCGGTTACGCGCAAGATCATGGCGTCCGTTCGATCGAAAGATTCAAAGGCCGAACTGCTGCTGCGACGTGAGCTTCATCGGCGTGGGCTTCGCTACCGACTACACGACAAGCGGTTACCAGGGCGTCCTGATCTCGTTTTTGGACCGGCGAAGCTCGTCGTCTTCGTAGACGGAGACTTCTGGCACGGAGCGGGGTGGCAGGAGAGAGGCTTCATGAGCTTTGAAGCGCAATTTGCGAGGTTCAAGGAACCCGAGAAGTGGCGCGCGAAGATCGAGCGCAACTTGGCACGGGATGAGTCGGTTACAGAACAGCTCTTGGCGTCAGGCTGGCGCGTTATTCGGATTTGGGAGAGTCAGATTCTCAAGGATGTTCGCCCGGCCGCCGACCGCGTTGTCGCGGCACTCATTGAAGCCGACGAGTGTTCGCTCGCCGAGGGGCACTAACTCGATTCACTTGGCGGTGGCGGTGGGATTTGAACCCACGGAGGACTTGCGCCCTCACACGCTTTCGAGGCGTGCTCCTTTGGCCGCTCGGACACGCCACCGCGGGAAACGGTACCGGATGGCGACCTGCCGCCGGTCAGGCTCCGGTGGCATCCAGGTCGAGGATGCGGGCGTGCAGGGTCTGCCGCTGCTGCAAGGCGGCGCGTAACGCCCGGTGCAGCCCGTCCTCCAAGTAGAGGTTCCCCTCCCACTTGACGACGTGAGCGAAGAGATCACCGAAAAAGGTGGAGTCGTCGGCCAACAACTGGTCGAGGTCGAGTATCCGCTTGGTCGTGATCAACTCGGCCAACCGAACCTGGCCCGGTGGTAGCTGAGTCCAGTCGGCGAGCGTGTATCCGGGGTCCGGGTAGGGCCGTGTCTCGCCCACTGCCTTGAAAATCACCCGGCCACCATAGCCCGCTCGACCGGGCAGCCGGGCGTCTTCCAAGGGATCGGCATGCCGTTGAACCCGCAGGACGGGCCTACGGAACCGGAACCAGTTGCAGATAGACCTTCTGGGCGCTGTTGTCGTTGTAAAGGCTCTTGGCCTGAATGTCCAGATCGAACACAGCCTGACCGGGATCGGCGGCCGTGCGCCCGCCGGCCTCTGCGCAGGCACCCGCGTTGACCACCATCGCCAGGGTCCGCCCGGCTGTGGTTGGCGCGTCGTCGAGGTTGTCCTGCACATTGGTCCAGGTTCCGTCCGGAACCGTGGTCCCGTTTGCGTCACCGGCGACCGCGCTGCAGCCACCCGCACCCAGGTTGGGGGCATCGGCCATGTAGCTGAGCTTGCCGATGTCGACGTAGCCCCCGGTGCCCCCGGACTCCCCGGCGAACGCCTGTCGCTGAGGCCGCCAGAACGTCAGCAGGACCTTCTGGGTTGTAGTGACGTTGATGCGATTGTTGGCCGAACCGGCGGGGTTCGGATTCGCGTAGTCGACGGGAACTGCCGCTCCGACCGGGGTGACGCCGTCGGCGTCCATCACCTGGTAACTGACCAGCGCCGGAGTGGTTCGGAACACGAAGTTCAGGATGCCCGGGTAGCTCGTTCCGTCCGGCGCGGTTTCGACGAAGGTGTCGCCGGCATTCACGTCGGCTGCGGTCAACGCCGGATAGGTACTGGCCAGATTCCATTGGAAGTCACCCGAAGGACCCGCCGTGATCGGTTGGGGAGTTGCCGGGCAGTAGAGCTGCCCCGTGCAGCCGAGGGTGGCGCCGGGGATCACCTGGACCGCGAGTCCGAGCTTCGATCGCGTGCTGGCATCGAGTTGGGCGGTGGTGGGAACAGCGACATTCGCGTTGATCACGTCGCTGAAGCTCGGTTCCGTGGCCTTGTAGTTGGAGAACATGCGGAAGCCCTCGCTCGCCAGCGAGCCCTCCGGTCCGGCGTCTCGCGCCGACCGCACGTTGCCCCGGAGGTTCGCCGTGTCGACATTGTCGAGAATCAGGTTGCCGTTGTCGTCCACGTCGAAGGCGCTGATGACTCCATCGCGGTCGAGGTCAGCCGCCGGGTGGTTGGCCGCGTTGCGCAACTGCGCTGTCGCGACCGCGACCCGACCGCCATTCCCGGCCCCCAGCGGCACGCCCTTGCGGGCCAGGGAAGAGAACGATTTCTTCCGTTCCACGAGCCTTGCCGCCAGCGGTTTATTGGGCGCAGCCCAGCCGTTCCTGAGGCGAATCTTGCCCAAGTTGATCGACTTGGTTCGTCCGGGCTTGAAGAACGCGTAGTTGAGTGATCCCGTGATCAGCCCACTACCCTTCTTTCCCTTCTTCTTCCCCTTCTTCCCGTTCCCGTGGAGCATGATCGGCCCGTAGTACTCCCCGTCCGAGGTGGTCAGATGCAGGGAAGTCCCCCGCTGTACCGGCACCTTGAATGCTCCTCGGCCACCGAGAACCCGAACCGTCGCGTGTCCACTCGAGTTGACGGCGATGAGTCTCATCCCGGCCAGGGCCCGAATCTTGCCGCGCGCCACCGTTTTCTTCTGTCTCTTCTTCTTGGCCCGGTCGGTCGTCGCGCTGGCGGTGACCGATTCATCGACTGCCGCTGGCGCGGGGGTGGCGGTGCTCGGGGTGGCCGCCAGGAATCCGGCCCCGAGGGCCAGTGCGGCACCTGACGCCAGGCCGATTCGGGTGAAGGGGCGATCGGCACACTTTGGCCCGCAAGAGGACATCAACCTTGAGTTCTTCATGAGTAGTTCATAACAGTTTCCAGGCGCCGGCGCGCGCCAAGGAGTTCGAACAGACCAGGTGACTACTCCAGAACGGTCACTCGAAGCGACCAAAGTCCCGGTTCCAAAAATGGCGGAGGATGCGGGATTCGAACCCGCGAGGGCTATTAACCCAACCCGCTTTCCAAGCGAGCGCCATAGGCCACTAGGCGAATCCTCCGGAGCCGAGGTTACTCACCGGCGCGTAGAGTGTGGCGCGACCCCTCGTGTGGCGTCGTCTCGTCAATCCCCCCAGGGCCGGAAGGCAGCAAGGGTCCGCGAGCTCCGGCGGGTGCGCGAGGGGTCACCTGTTTCTTCGGCAGGGTCCCAACCCCGCCGGGCCCCCGATCCCGGGGCGGTTCGGGAGCTACGCATATGGAGACCGTCGCCGGTCGGGGCCGCCGGTTACGCTGTTCCGGTGTCGCTGGCCCTGTACCGCAAGTACCGCCCGGGACGACTCGACGACGTCGTGGGCCAGGAACACGTCGTCGAGCCGCTGAAACGGGCGCTGGCCTCCGATCGTGTTCATCACGCCTACCTGTTCTCCGGTCCCCGGGGTTGTGGCAAGACATCGAGTGCCCGGATCCTCGCGCGTTCGCTCAATTGCGTTGACGGCCCGACGCCGGACCCGTGCGGCGAGTGCGACAGCTGTCGTGACCTGGCCCCGAACGGCCCAGGGTCCATCGATGTCATCGAGCTTGACGCCGCGACGCACGGGCTGGTCGATGACGCCCGCGATCTGCGCGAGAAGGCGGTGTACGCGCCGGCGGTGAGCCGTTACAAGGTCTACATAATCGACGAGGCACACCAACTGGGCCCAGGGGCGGCCAATGCCCTGCTGAAACTCGTGGAGGAGCCTCCCGAGCACGTTCGCTTCGTCTTCGCCACGACCGAACCAGAAAAAATCATCGCGACGATTCGGTCGAGGACACATCACTACGCCTTCCGGCTTGTTCCTCGTCCGATCCTGCTGGACCTGCTGCGGCGGGTGTGCGCCGAGGAGGGCATTCCGGCAGAGGTTTCAGCCCTTGATCTGGTGGTCCGCGCGGCTGACGGGAGCGTGCGTGATGCCCTGTCGATCCTGGGTCAACTCCTGGCCGGAGCCGGCGACTCGGGGCTGACGGTGGAAGACGCGGCGGGTCAGCTCGGGGTCACCGCGGCGGAAGTGGTCGACCGGTTCGTCGAGGCCTTGGCCGACCGGGACGCGGCGATCCTCTTGCGGGTGGTCACGGACGTCGTCGATCAGGGCCTCGATCCACGTAGATTCGTGACGGACGTACTCGATCACATGCGGGACCTGATCGTGATCGCGGCCGTTGTCGATGCTGGCGAACAAGGGCTGGTGTCCGGTCCACCCGAACGGGTAGCTCTGCTGGCCACCCAGCTAGCTCGTTTCGAGCCGGGAGCGGTGTCGCGGCAAGCGGATTCGATCAGTCGCGGGCTGTCGGAACTGCGGGGCGCCACTTCCCCTAGGTTGCAGCTCGAGTTGCTGGCCGCCCGGTTGGTGATTCCGGTCGAAACCGGACATGACGCGGTGGCAGCCGGGCTCAGTACCCGCCTTGCGGAGTTGGAGCGCCAGTTCAAGAGTGGTAGCCAGCAGCCGTCCGAACCCGGGTCGGGGCAGCGGCGTTCCGAGCCGCCGCGGCGGTTGTCCGACATCGCGCCGTCAACTGCGAAAACCCCGGCCCCGGCCCCGCCCTCGGCCGCGTCGGAGTCATCCTCCAGCGCCGAGCCGGGCGCCAAGACTGCGCCGACGATCACCGAAGCCGCTGGCGTTTCGTTGGAGCAAATCCGCGCCTTGTGGCCCGCGGTTCTCGACCAGGTGAAGGCGGGTTCGCGCGTCGCCTGGATGCTGATCACGGCAGCCCAGCCGGTTTCGGTTTCCGAAGGTGTGATCACCGTCGTTCATCCCGACGCCGGCGCGGTGGCCCGCTTCCGGGGGAGCGCGCATCGCGACGCCATCAGCCGGGTGGCGGGTGAGGTTGTCGGCTCGTCAGTAGTGATCGATTTGATTCACGATCCGGGGAAACGGACCGCGCCGAACACCGAAACCAACCGGTCGGCGGGCTCTCGCAACAGAACCAGCGCCTCCCCGTCAAGGGCCGAAACCAGCAGACCTGAGGCCGCGTTGGACGAAGACAGTCAGGATGAGCTTGCCGGTTCCGCCGCCGATGAAACTGTGTCCGGTTTGGCGTTGGTGGAGCGGGAACTGGCTGCGGTGAAGATTTCCGAATTCGATCGGACGAAAAGGTGTTTGAGGGAGCCATAGCCGACCTGGTGGCCGAGTTGTCCCGTTTGCCGGGCATCGGTCCAAAGGGCGCGCAACGCATCGCGTTCCACATCCTCAACGCGGAAGCCGAGGATGTGTCGCGGCTGGCCGCGGCTCTGGTGGCGGTCCGCGAGCGCGTGTCGTTCTGCGAGACCTGCGGCAATGTCA
>JAUYKX010000103.1 GCA_030699055.1 Candidatus Nanopelagicales bacterium | reverse complement strand
CACTTTCAAGGAACACGTGGAACGGGCCCACGTCGCGGGGGAAGACGTCATAAACCACAGCCTGGCGACAAAATAGTCGAGCTACGAGTCGCCACGCCCAATTACTGGCAAGGTCGTTAGTACTTACGTCTGACTGCACTTGGTTCGGGAGGGAGTGGATTCCCTTTTTCGCGTGACGCCGAAGCCATTGGGTGATCTCGTCGGGCGGTGCGGGCCTCCGGATGAAATACCCCTGGGCGATGTCGCAGCCGAGCCGAGTCACCTCGGCCAGGTCGGATTCCGTCTCGACTCCCTCGGCGACCAATCGCAGTCCCAACTCATGGGCCATTTCAGCGGTGGAGGCGACGATCACCGCCAACTGCGCGTTGTCCGCCACACCCGTGACGAAGGCCGCATCGAGCTTGACCTCGTCCGCGTTGAGCGAGCGCAGTTGCATCAAGGAGCTGTAGCCCTTGCCGTAATCGTCAATCGAGGTTTCCAGCCCGAGACCCTGTAGCTGAGCGAGAACCGACCGGGCAAGAGCGGCATCGGACATGAACACCGTCTCGGTGACCTCCAGAATCAACGAGGTAGCCGGGATCCCATGCCCGAGGAGCATCACTTCCACGTCATCGGGCAACTCCGGGTCCAGCAGGTTGGTCATCGACAGATTGACGGCGATCTTGATGTTCAGGCCCGCACGTCGCCAAGCCGCCGCCTGGGAAACCGCGTTCTCCAGGACTGCCCGGGTCAGAGCGCCCATCAGATCCCACTTCTCCGCCAGGGGCAGGAACACATCGGGATAGATCAGACCCTCTGCCGGGTTTTGCCAACGCACCAGGGCCTCGACCGCATGCACCTGACCATCACGAAGATCCAGCTTGGGTTGGTAGTGGCAGACAATCTCACCCCGGCGCAGGCCCTGACGAAGCTGCTGGGTCATGCGCAAACCGCCACGATCCTCGGTATCGAGTTCCGAGTCGAAAACCACTATTGACGAGTGCGTTCGTTTCGCCCGGGCCAGGGCCGCGTAGGCGGCCCCAATCAGTCCCTCCCGGGTGAAGGCGTGGTCGGGGCAAATCGCGATCCCGACGCCGACCCCGACCTCCACCTCCATGCCGCCAACTTCGATCGGCTCATTCATGGATCGGACCACACTGCGTCCCAGCTCCCGCGCCCAGGACCGACCCGCGGGACCGACCCGGACCACGGCGAATTCATCGGCTCCGATGCGGGCCACCGTGTCCTCCCGGCGCACATTGAGCGCGATCCGGGAGGCAACCGTCCGGAGCAAATCATCGCCCGATCCGTGACCGAGCGACTCGTTCACCCCGCGGAACCCATTGAGATTGAAGAGCAGCAACGCGCACTCCTGGTTCGATCGGAGTTCCGAGATCTCGTCGTCCAACCGCAGATACAACAGGCGCCGATTGCCCATCCCGGTCAGCGGATCGGTCTGGGCCTGGCGACGCGAAGCGGCGGCCACTGACAGCGACCGAATGGACCCGACTAACCGCACGCCGGCGATGACCAGCGCCAGAGCCGCCAATATCGTCGTCTCGAACGGAATGGCCCAGACATTTCCGGCGATCAGCAACCCCACCACGATGACGATCATGCAAGACGGGATCACCACGACTCGATAGCCGTACGACGTCGGCATCCGCCCCGCCGGGCGAACCCAAGCGGCGCCGGCGAGGATCAACAGTGCTGCCACCCAGCCGACATCCAACATCAACTCCGGCTGGAGTTCGCCTTCAGCGACGTCCACGAGGTACTGGATGTCGAGAATGGCCAGCAGCGCGCATCCGGCGGCGAGGAGGTACCACATCCCCTCCAGCCGCCAGCCCAGCATGGCCAGTACAGCCGCCAAGACACACAGGGTCATCAGGTCCAATGCCGGGTAAGACGCATTGACCAAGGTGGCCACCAGGGTTTCCCCCCGTGCCTCCTCGAACACATCCTTCAGCAACAGTGACGTCAGGGCGGCGACACCCACGGCCACGATGGCCGCGTCGAGCCACAGCGACGGTGGGGGTCTACCCACGGATCGCAAGACGATTAGCAGCATCGCCACCAACAGACACGGATAGAACAAGACGTAAAGCACGTCCGCGGCCGACGCGACCGGCTGGGGATCCAGGTCGTTGATCCAACCGTAGTAATAGATGTCCCCGGCGACCCAGAATGCCAGACCGACAGCCAGTACCGCCCACGCCCAACGGTCCTCCCAGCGGGTGACCACGCGGAGAACGACGAACGCGACCGCAGCCAACTCGATGGCGTCAGTGAGCCACACGTCGCGGATTGCGTGTCGCTCGAGGTTGTCCCAGAGGACCCACACGACGTACACGACGAACCCGATCGCCATCACAGCGCCGAGCACCCGGGGTGCGCGGCCGACATGCCATGGAGCCCCGGGGAGAGCCACGCGTTTAGCGTCGACCGGCTTCACAGCAGCTTCGCTCATCCGGTCATCACCGCCTGGCTTACTCCAGGGTCACTCGGGCAATAACCGCCCGGTTCGACCGCCGATCCGACCTAAGTGATCATGCCGGATCGCCTTGATCAGGGTCGGATCCGACCACCCGTCCGGCGTATCGCCTGTGTCGGGCTGCCCGATGGTCCCAAAGCCTGTCGAGCAATCCGAACGGCTCAGTCCTCGGGGACCAAGGCACCCGGATTCAGCACACCGGCCGGGTCCAGATAGGCCTTGATCGCCGACAGCAGGTCAACCCCGGCCGAGCCCACTTCACCTTTGAGCCACGGCGCGTGATCCCGGCCCACCGCGTGGTGATGGGTGATGGTGGCCCCGGCGGCAGAGATCACGTCGCACGCGGCGGTCTTCGCCCGACGCCATTGACCTACCGGGTCGACCGGATCCATCGGCGTCACCACGGTGACGTACAGCGAGCCACCGGTCTCGTACACGTGCGAAAGATGAGACATCACCCAAGGGTGAACGCCATCGGCCGCCAGTGACTCCCGCAGGGCCGAGAAGACATCGGACCGCAGCTCAGCCAAGCGGCGCCAACTTGTGGCGGTCTCCAGGGTCTCCACCAGATACCCGGCGTCCATCAGCACATCGCGCAAATACGGCCCGCCGAATCGCCCGTGACGCCACGATTCACCCACCTTGGCTCCCAGGGGGACTGCCCCGGCTCGCCGGAGTACGCGCCAGGCTTCGTCGCGGCGGGAGCCGACCTGCGTGCGCGTTCCCTCCCAACCGAAAATTGCCAGGCACGGCTCTTTGACCCCCCGCAGGCGGACATAGCGATCAAGAAGTGCCGCCTTCCGTGCGGGCACTGACAACGACAGGGAGGCCCGGGTCTCGGGCGGGTCGGACAGGCGCATGACGTCGGCCGCGCACCGCCGTTGCTCCATGGAGCGAAAGGCATCCAGAGCCGACTCGTAGTCCCGGAACATCACGCCCTCGTACCGGCGGACAGCGGGTGTTCGTCGAACCCGCAACGTGATCTCGGTGATCACTCCGAACGCCCCCTCGCTGCCGATGAACAGCTGCCGCAGATCAGGACCGGCCGCGCTCATCGGGGCCCGACCGAGCCTGAAATCGCCTCGGGCGGTGACCACCTGCAGGGCTTCGATCATCTGGTCGCTGCGCCCATAGCCGCTGGACGCCTGCCCCGCCGATCGGGTCGCGGCGTAGCCGCCAATCGACGCCCGTTCCCAGGACTGGGGAAAATGGCCGAGCATCAACCCACGGGCAGCCAGCAGCCGTTCCAGCACTGGTCCGGTCATGCCGGGCCCGACCGTCACCGTCAGGTCAATATCGTCAACCGCGATCAGATCGGCCATCTGATCGAAACGCATGGCGACGACGGCCTTATGCCCGCCCGCTTCCGGACGCACTCCCCCGACCACCGACGTGCCCCCACCGAACGGAATCAAGGCGATGTCGTTCTGCGCCGCGACCCGGAGCAGCTTGCCCACCTGATCTGCATCTCGGGGAGACACCACCGCGTCGGGCACCGGCGGCTCCGAACCCCGCCTGCTCAGCAGGTCGAGGTAGGAGAAGCCCGCTCCGCACTCCAGCCGCGACCCGTCTCCGAGTTCGAGGCGCGCACCCGTTCCGCGAAGGGCCTGGGCCGCTTCGCCGGCCAGGCGACTGGGGGTCACCGACAGCGCCGACCTTCCCACCGCCGGGTGCGCAGTGGCCGGACCGATCTCGCTCTCCAGGAAGCCACGGGCCTCCTCCGACAAGCTCACGGGCTCGGGCGGCACTCCCCAACGGGCCACATACTCGTCATAGCCAGTCGCCATGTCAGTCGCCATTAATCCTCCATCGCGGGGCAATCCGTGCCTCCCCATCGACGCGCCACTCGCGCCGACAAGTCACCGACCCCGTCCACTGTTAGCGTTTCCGTGTCGCCACACCGTAGCGAATAAGAACGCGGTCAGCCGGGGCCTCGGGCTTTCATTAGTTCCGGTGGGGCGTTCTTTCAACCAGTTGACGGACGGGGTCACCAATGACCGACATGTTCTTGCGCCCAGCCGACCCGACCTCTCTCCTGACCGCGGAACGCCGACAGCGGGAGTTGAGCTCCCTGGCCGACGGTCGTGAAGTCGACCTGTTGGTGGTCGGAGGCGGGGTCACCGGAACCGGGGTGGCCCTCGACGCCGCTTCTCGCGGCTTGACCGTCGCTCTGATCGACAAGAACGATCTGGCCTTCGGCACTTCGCGCTGGTCCAGCAAGTTGGTGCATGGCGGGTTGCGCTACCTGGCCAGCGGACGAGTCGGTGTCGCGTGGGAGTCGGCGGTTGAGCGAGCGCGGATCATGTCCTTTATCGCCCCGCACCTGACCCGGCCGATGGCTCAACTGATTCCGATCATGAGTGACACCCGACCATTGGACCGCCGGCTCAACTCAGTCGGATTCCGGGCCGGAGACGTACTTAGGCGGGTGAGCCGACTCTCCGGGCGAGTCCTGCCCGCTCCTCGGCTGATCTCGGCAACACACGCCCATCGGCTGGCACCGACTCTCGATCGCGAGCGCCTGCAAGGCGCGCTAATCGGATGGGACGGCCAACTCGAGGACGACGCCCGCCTGGTCATCGCCATCGCCCGAACGGCCGCGGCCTACGGAGCGTCGATCATCACGTACTGCCAGGCCAGTCAGGTGCGACCGGACGGGGCCACGGTTACGGACCAGCTCACGGGGGACACCATCGAACTTCGGGCCCGCAATGTCATCAACGCCACGGGCGTGTGGGCGGGCGAACTGGACCAAAGGGTGACGCTGCGTCCGAGCCTGGGCAGCCACGCCGTGCTGCGCGCCGAAACATTGGGGAACCCCCGCGCCGCCATCACTGTCGCTGTTCCCGGGCATTTCGGCCGGTTCGTATTCGCGCTGCCTCAGGCCAATGGTTTGGTTTACGTCGGTCTCACCGACGAACCGATTGACGGGCCGATACCCGATCACCCGGAGGCGCCGGCGGCGGATCTCGACTGGATCCTCGGGAATCTGAGTCTGGCCCTGACCGACCCCCTCGACGCTTCCGACGCCGTCGGTTCGTATGCGGGAGTGCGTCCCCTGGTCGACATGTCGGAGCAGGCCGATTCGTCATCGGCGGACATTTCGCGACGACACATCGTGCTCGGTGAACGCGGGCAAGTCATCACCGTTACGGGCGGCAAGCTCACGACTTACCGCCGAATGGCCCAGGACGCCGTCGACCGAATCACCGAACGGCCTTGCCGAACACACCGATTGCCGGTCGTCGGGGCAGGCAAGCCGCTCGGTGCCCGGGCCAAGGCGTACCCTCCCCGACTCGTTCGCCGATTCGGCACCGAGGCCCCCCGAGTGGCCGCTCTGGCAGAGGGCAGGCCGGAGCTACTGGAGCCGCTGGGAGGCAATGGCGAGGTTGACGTGCTGGGCGTCGAAGTCATCTGGGGGTTGATGGCCGAAGGCGCAGTTAACCTTGCCGATTTGGCCGAAAGACGGACCAGGCTCTCGCTCGTACCGGCCGATCTGGATGCCGCCCGTGACCAACTGGTGGCGCTGGCCGCCGACGCCGGACTGGACTGACAGTCAGTCCGTTGGAACTGCGTCGAGCAGCGAGTCGATTCCGAGGGTCAGACCAGGCCGAGCCGGGACCGCCCGGATCGCCAGAAGTACCCCCGGCATGAATGACACCCGATCGACTGCGTCATGCCGAATGGTCAAGGTCTCCCCTGGCGAGCCGAAAAGCACCTCCTGATGGGCCACCAAGCCCCGAAGCCTCACTGAGTGGACTTGCACTCCGGCCACTTCGGCGCCTCGCGCACCGGGAAGTTGTTGAGAGGTCGCATCGGGCGAGGCGGCCAACCCGGCGGATCTGCGCGCCCGACCGATCCCCTCCGCCGTCACGATCGCCGTTCCCGAGGGCGCGTCAGCCTTGTCCGGATGATGAAATTCGATGACTTCCACACTCTCGAAATGCGGCGCGGCGACCGCCGCAAAGCGGGCCATCAACACGGCACCCAGGCCGAAGTTGGCGGCGATCACCGAACCGGTGTCCG